>MNYI01000235.1 GCA_001873945.1 Candidatus Desantisbacteria bacterium CG2_30_40_21 | reverse complement strand
GATGATGCGGTATGTTTGGTACGATAATTCTTGCCATTCTTGCCATAATAAATAAATATTGTAACTACTCAGCTATCAAGAGATAACAACGAAAAACACAAAAAACACGAAAAAATTCTGTCTTTATTTCCCTTGCTTTTCGTGCCTTTCGCGTATTTCGTTGTTTTCTTTTCCGTCCAATGTAGCTATAATAGTTATTGTGCACCCTTGTTTCTTTGTGTCTCTGTGGCAAATTACTTTATCTGAGTAGTTACTAAATATTACCATATAAATCTTCTCTTGTCAAGAAAAACGGGCGCTGTCCCCGGTTTTCCAATAACAGAGATACCACCAAGAATAATTGGGAGAAGAACGGCTGAACCAGTTCCACAGGTTAGCTTGCCAACAATCATAGCACCAATGAGACTGACCACATAGGTTTCAAACACATCAGCCGCCATGCCTGCACAGTCACCGACATTATCTCCAACATTATCTGCTATTACGGCTGGGTTTCTTGGATCATCCTCAGCCATACTACTCTCTATTTTTCCCACCAGATCAGCCCCAACATCGGCTGCCTTGGTATAAATGCCACCACCAAGTCTGGCAAAAACACTGATCAAACTACTTCCAAGTGCAAGCCCAATAAGGCATTGCATGTTCCCGCCAGTAAACTTATAGAATGCCCCAACGCTAAGCAGGGCAAGCCCGATAACCAGAAGCCCGGTTACTGCCCCACCATTAAAGGCAACCTTCATAGCAACCAACTGGCTTGAAGAGGCAGCATGGGTTGTTCTCACATTTGCCATCACAGCCACACGCATCCCGATGTATCCTGCCATTAGAGAGCATACCGCACCAATCAAAAACCCAATACTTGTATTAAGATTATACAACAGGCTTAAAGCCACAAAAATAACCGCAGTAATAATGCTGATGGTTATTATCTGCCTTTTGAGGTATGCCTTTGCCCCTATTTCAATCATTTGGGCAATCTCTTTCATCCTTTCGTTTCCACTTGATTTCCCCTTGATCCATAGCATGAGCAAACCCGCTGCCACAAGCCCTAAAATCGCCAGAGCCATTGAAATTATCAGCAAATTATTAACAATTAAATCTTCCACGCACTTCCTCCCTTAAATATTTAAGCAACCGTTCATTTTTGAACCCTGCTCATTTTTGTGATGAATCGCAGCGAATCACATTCCTCACCCGTCACCGCTACACAAATCAACACTCGTTGCTTTTTCTTAATCTTTGGTAACTATTTATCCAAATGTTTTGTTGCTATAATATCACCTTCTTTTCTTATCGTTATGTGACTACTCCTCGCAGAGTACGCTGAGAACACAAAGGCACCTATTCATTCCCGAAATAACAGAACTAAACTTCTCATGAATATCAATAAAAAGCAGACAAGCATTTTCAGGCAATATTTTCATTGTTAACTCCTACCTATCAAAAGATATTATATGCTTATAAAAATAGATTATACCTTTAAGAAACCACTTTGTCAAGTAAAAATTTCATTGAGTTGAAAAAAAACCGATTAAACTGTTACCACTAAAAAGTGCAACATTTTTTGAAAATATATCTTGACAAAATTACTGTTGTAAAGTATAATAATCACAACTTAGGAGTCAAGAAAAAATAAGTTGTACACCAAGAGTCACTGAGTTGCTTGGCTGGCAAGGCGTGAGAAGCGAGCATACTACTGTTCGTAAGCGACGAACAACGAAGCCAGCCAAGATGAATCAGTGGCACGACTCCTGCAAGTTATTTTTTCTTGACAACTTACACAATGGAGAAGATTATGAAGCTTTTGGCTGATTATGGATGGGTTATTTTGTTTATGGGGCTGGGGATGTTGTTTGTGTTTGGTGGTTATGTGACCAGTTGGTTTATTCGGCCAAGCAACCCATCACCCAAAAAGCTATTTACCTATGAATGTGGAGAGGTACCAGTTGGTTCCTCATGGGTACAGTTTAACATGCGGTACTATCTCTTTGCCTTGATATTTGTTATCTTTGATGTTGAGGTAGCCTTTTTGTTTCCATGGGCAGTAGTATTTAAGGAATTAGGGTTGGTTGCTTTTGTGGAAATGGCTATTTTTATTGTTATCTTGCTTATTGGTTTGCTTTATGCGTGGCGTAAGGGTGTGTTGAAATGGAATTAAAAACATTAACAGGATGTGGTTGTTATGAGTATTCTTGAACAAGTAGGGGTAAGGATTGAAAAGATGCCCGGTGGGCAAATAGTTCTGGCACCAATGGATTTTATGATTAATTGGGCAAGGCGTTCATCCTTATGGCCCATGACCTTTGGTCTGGCATGTTGTGCTATTGAGATGATGGCTACTGGTGCGTCTCGGTATGATTTTGATAGATTTGGGGCAGGGGTATTCAGGCCATCACCAAGACAGTCTGATTTGATGATTATTGCTGGTACGGTTACTTATAAGATGGCACCGCGAATAGAATTATTATATAGTCAGATGCCTGACCCTAAATGGGTTATATCCATGGGTAGTTGTGCTAATTCTGGCGGGATATTTAATACCTACAATGTAGTACAAGGCGTGGATAAGATTATACCCGTTGATGTTTTTGTTCCTGGTTGTCCACCAAGACCAGAGGGGCTTTTGTATGGATTGATGAAGTTGCAGGATAAGATTAAGGGAATGAGTATTGTAGGATAGGGGCAAATATGAGTAAACAAGAAATAATTGAGACAATAAAGGCAAAATTTGCAGGAGTAATTGAAGAGGTGGATGATACTCTTGATTTGACGGTTCGGATAAAGAAGGATGGAATTTTGGATGTCTGCCGATTTATTCATGATGCTGAGGGATTGGACTTTGATTATCTAACAGATATTTGTGGTGTGGATTATCCAGAAAGACAACCCCGCTTTGATGTGGTGTATCATCTTTATTCAATAGATAAAAAGCATCGTATCAGGATAAAGGCTGCTATTGGAGAAAATGAAAGCATCTCTTCAGTGGAGAGTGTTTGGAAGGCAGCTAACTGGTTTGAACGCGAGGCTTATGATATGCTTGGCATTATGTTTGATAATCATTCGGATCTTCGGCGAATTTTATTGCCTGAGGATTGGAAGGGTCATCCATTACGCAAGGATTATCCATTAGTGACAAATGTGGGTGAGAAATGGCTTGAGGAAAAATTGAGGACGCATGTTCCGGTGTAACAGTAGACGAGCCGTCCTGACTCGTTAGAGAATACGAAGTAAGACACTTCGTTTACTATGATAAAGAGGACAAGAAAATGTCAGAAGTACAAGAATTAATCGTTAATATGGGACCTCAGCACCCAAGTACGCATGGGGTATTGAGGCTGATTGTGCATCTTGATGGTGAGGTGGTAACTAAAGTTGTCCCTGATCTGGGTTATTTGCATCGCGGGCTGGAGAAACTGGCAGAGAATAAAACCTATGCCCAGTTTTTGCCGGTGACAGATAGGCTGGATTATCTTGCTGCGATTTCCAATAATCTTGCTTATTGCCTTGCTGTGGAAAAATTATTGGGGTTAAATGTGCCAAAGCGGGCAAGTTATATTCGGGTAGTTTTGGCTGAACTGACAAGGATCGTCAGTCATCTTGTCTGGCTGGCAACCCATGCTCTTGATTTGGGGGCATTTACACCATTTTTGTATTGCTTCAGGGAAAGGGAATTATTGCTGGACATCTTCGAGTCGTATTGTGGCTCAAGGCTTACTACCACTGCTTTCCGTATTGGTGGCGTGCCAAAGGATATTGATAATAATATCAGACAGAAAATAGAGGAGTTTATTAATATATTTCCTTCAAAGTTGAATGAGTATGAGTCATTATTGACAAATAATAAGATATGGCTTGAACGGACTATGAATGTGGGGGTTATTTCTGCTGCTGACGCTATAAATTATAGCCTGAGTGGTCCCTGCCTTCGTGGCTCAGGTGTTGAGTGGGATATTCGAAGGACAGAACCATATTGTGTTTATAATGAACTTGACTTTTCTATCCCAACCGGCAGGGGGATAGGAGATACATATGACCGATATCTGGTACGATTAGAAGAGATGAAACAAAGCAATGGTATAGTTAAGCAGGCTCTTGAGAAGATGCCTGAGGGCAAGCTCATGGCAGACGATCCGAGGGTCGTGCCTCCGACAAAGGATAAGGTGAATACGACGATAGAATCCCTTATTCATCACTTTCATATCATGTCTGAGGGATTTAATCCACCAATAGGCGAAGTATATCAATCTATTGAGGCCCCCAAAGGTGAGCTTGGTTTTTATATCATTAGTGATGGCTCTCCCAAACCATATCGCATGAAGATTCGTACACCATCCTTTGCCAACCTTCAGGTAATTGGGAAGATGTGTGAGAATAATACAATGGTGGCTGATGTGGTGGCAATTGTTGGGACATTGGATATTGTGCTGGGGGAGATTGATAGATAATGAAAT
The DNA here is from genome assembly GCA_001873945.1 of Candidatus Desantisbacteria bacterium CG2_30_40_21. Classification (GTDB taxonomy): domain Bacteria; phylum UBA9089; class CG2-30-40-21; order CG2-30-40-21; family CG2-30-40-21; genus CG2-30-40-21. The sequence goes on along the minus strand of MNYI01000235.1, from coordinate 7,972 downwards.
ATTATCATAGACGAATAGAGATAGGTAAAATGTTTGTAGATGTGGTCAAATATATGGTAACTATAATTATCATTGGTGGGATATTTACTGATAGTATAACATCACAAATGGCATTTTGGGGAATATTTGCATCCATGATATTTCTTGTAGCAGCCTTTTTTACCATTCCCTTAAATAAGGAGGTATAAGATGGATCCTTTTTATATTGCATTAATAGGAATAGGTATAATGGCAACGATATTTTTTATTATTGCCAGAGTAGAAGATTGTAAAATAGGAAAAACACATAAATGTAATTGACAAGCAGGGGTGTATTAAAATGGGCGAGGTAAGAGCAAGGCTATATCTTGAGAATTGTGGGGATAGACATTTATTCAAAAAAGGATATATAACTGAGTCAGAGATTCGGGGAGAAGAGACAGATGCCTTAGTAGATACTGGTGCAGTAATGTTGATGCTGCCGCAAGATTTAGTAGAGGTGCTTGGGCTTGAAAGCATACGAAAGGCTGTGGTAACTTATGCTGATGAGAGGAAAGAGGAAAGGGAGATAGCTGGTCCAGTAACAGTTCGTATCGGAAATAGGCAGATGAATACAGATTGTATTATTGGACCGCCAAATTCAGAGCCGTTAGTGGGACAAATTATTCTGGAAGGGATGGACTTGATTGTAGATTGTAGTGAGCAAGCTCTGAAAGTAAGACCAGAGTCACCGTATTTGCCTTTGTTGAAGATGAAATGATGGTGAGGGTAGGAAATTATGGTAGGATGTAATTGTAAACAAAATGAAACACTTATGGCTTTGAAGAATACAGTGGATGATAAAAATTTGGGTTCAAGGATTCAATTGAATCCTGAACCACTAATTTCGGTCGCCCCCCATGCGGAGGCGTGGATTGAAACAAAGGAAGCCATAGAAATATTTTCGCCCGAGCAGTTGGCACAGATAGATACTATTGTGGCTAAGTATGATGCAAAGCCAAATTATCTTATCCCCATCCTGAAGGAAACACAGGAGACATTCGGGTATCTGCCAGCACAGTTGCAACGGCATATTGCTGTGGGGATTAATGTGCCGCCAGCTCATATCTTTGGGGTAGTTACATTCTATGCCTTTTTTACTACCGTGCCAAAGGGCAAGTATCTGATTAAGGTCTGTACTGGAACGGCATGTTATGTTAAGGGTGCACAGGAGATTATTGTTAAGCTTGAGTCTGAATTAGGGATTCAGGTTGGAGAAACCACAGAGGATAAAAAGTTTACCCTTGAGGCTGTGAGATGCATTGGGGCTTGTGGGCTTGCCCCGGCTGTATTGATTGGCAAAGATACCCATGGCATGGTAACGCCTGGGAAGATTATAGATATATTAAGGAGGTATAGTTGAGATGGGTTGTTGTAAGACAGAGGTAAAGAAAGAGAAAAAGTGTTGTTATATGGAAAGGGTGTGTGATGAGAGTTGTGCTGCTTACATGTCAAATGCAGGAGAACATATGCCAAAGATATTGGAAGCAACAGGGTTAGGTGAATTGTCATGTTTTCGGTTGGTGGCAGAGGTAGCTAAGGGATTGTCGTCTGTGGGGCAGGGATATGATGATGATGACGATTATGATGATGAAGATGATGATGAGGAAGACTGGGATGAAGATGATGAGGATGAGGATGATAAAAAGAAGTAGTTGGCTGTATATATACTTTAGGGAAGTGGTTGCTAATCACAAGCCACTTCCCTTTAATTACATTTATAATTATGGATAGTGTAAAATGAGGCTAAGAGAGATAATAGAGACTTTAGATGCAGAGGCAATAGTTGTCTCTGATTTAGAGCTTGAGGTAAAAATGTGCTGTGGTGCTGACAGGCTTAAGTCATATTGACAGGAAGCCTATGGGTGATATGATGGCAACCATGAGTATTCTGGTGGTAGGTAATCCTGAGGTAGATTTTCTGTATGAGCATAGAAAGGGTGATTTATTGTATCAGTTGGATACGGTTATAATAAAAGCTGAATTGGGAGATGTGCCGATAAATGCACCAGAGGCAATAAGATTTATCCATGAGCATTTGAGGGGTGATTTTTAATATGGCTAAGTTAACTATTGATGATTTAATAAAGATTAAGGAGCAATATAAGAGAACAAGTACCCTGCGAGAGGGTGGCTGGCGGGCGAAATTTATTATTCATATGGGAACCTGTGGCATTGCCTCCGGTGCAAGAAGGGTGATGTCTGCCTTGATGGATGAGATTGCCAGCCAGAATATTACCGATGTCCTTGTGACTACCTCTGGTTGTGCTGGATTATGCAGCCATGAGCCCATGGTTACTGTAGAATTGGTTGGCCAATCACCAGTAAAATATATCCATTTAAGTGCTGAAAAAATAAAGAGGATACTTACTGAACATGTCCAAAATGGCAAGATAGTTCAAGAATATGCCCTGGGAATAGGGTGCGAAACTACTTATTAGCTTTGGAATAGTTTGTCGGAGGGTTTGATGATGGCAGCATATCGTTGCAATATATTAATTTGTGCTGGCACAGGTTGTGTCGCTTGTGGTGCACCAAAGATAAAAGTGGCATTAGAAGATGAATTACGGAAAAAGGATCTCCAAAACGAAATTCAGATAACCTTAACTGGTTGTAATGGGTTTTGTGCTAAGGGTCCATTGTTTGTAGTTTATCCAGAGGGTATATTTTATCATTCCCTTAAGCCAGAGGATATACCATTATTAGTAGAAGAACATTTCTTAAAGGGACGGCCAGTAAAAGACTTAATGTATACTCCGCCAGCAGAAAAAGAGACTGTTCCATTGATAAATGATATTCCGTTCTTCAAACATCAAGTATTGCGTGTCCTGCGGAATCGTGGCTTGATTGATGCAGAAAAGATTGATGAATATATTGCCCGTGATGGGTATCAGGCATTGGCTAAGGCATTGAGTGGTATGAGCCCGGAAGAGGTAATAGAACAGGTTAATATCTCTGGATTGCGAGGCCGTGGTGGTGGTGGATTCCCAACTGGTAAGAAGTGGGAAGAGTGCCGACGGTATAAAATTTTTCCAAAATATACGGTTTGTAATGGTGATGAGGGTGATCCAGGGGCATTTATGGATAGATCAGTCTTAGAGGCTGACCCCCATGCAGTGCTTGAGGGCATGGCTATCTCAGCCTATGCCATTGGTGGGATAGAAAAGGGGTATATCTATGTGCGGGCAGAGTATCCTCTGGCTATTTATCGATTAAATATAGCTATTGATCAGGCAAGGGAATATGGATTGCTTGGCAAGAATATCTTTGGTACTGATTTTAATTTTGATATTGAGATATACCCAGGGGCTGGTGCATTTGTTTGTGGTGAGTCAAGTGCCTTGATGTATTCTATTGAGGGTAAACGGGGTATGCCCAGGATTAAACCACCCCGCTCTTCTGAATCAGGGCTTTGGGGACAGCCAACCAACCTGAATAATGTAGAAACCTTTGCCAATGTGCCGCAGATAATTCTTAATGGCGGGGCATGGTTTGCATCTATTGGCACTGAGGGGAGCAAAGGCACAAAGGTTTTTGCCTTAACTGGTGCGGTAAATAATGTTGGATTGGTAGAGGTGCCTATGGGGACATCCTTAAGGGCATTGGTATTTGATATTGGCGGGGGTATTTCAGATAAACGAAAATTTAAGGCAGCACAGCTTGGTGGACCATCCGGTGGGTGCATACCAGAGAGCCTGCTTGATATAACCATAGATTTTGATTCTCTCACTGAGGCCGGGGCAATGATGGGCTCTGGCGGTGTGGTAATTATGCATGATGCCACCTGTATGGTGGATACTGCCAGATTCTTTACAGATTTTTCTGTGGATGAATCTTGTGGTAAATGTGTGCCGTGTCGGATAGGTTTAAGGGTTATGCTCAATAAGCTCGAAGATATTGTTTCTGGCAGGGGACAGGAGGGGGATGTTGAATTTTTAGAAGAACTTGGCAAGCATATAAAAAATACATCACACTGCGGACTTGGTCAAACTGCGGCTAATCCTGTCCTGTCAACCATTCGTTATTTCAGGGATGAGTATGATGCTCATATCAAGGAAAAACGATGTCCGTCCAGGGTTTGTATTGATTTGATAAAATTTGAGGTAAATGAGGAAAAATGCAAGATGTGCGGGCTGTGCTTAAAGGCATGTCCATCAGGTGCGGTTGTCTGGGAAAAGAAACAAAAGGCTATGATAGATAAGGAGAAATGCACAAGGTGCAGGTCTTGTGTAACGGTTTGTAAGTTTGATGCCATTGATTAGGAAGAAATAGAACGCTGACGACGCAGATGGTTATGATGAATGCAGATAAAAAAGGTGGAAGACTTTTGGGAGTAAATGAAGATGAGAATATTACACATTATAACCGTAGTATTTATATTTTTATTGATGAGTTCTTTTGTGGCTCAAGCACAAAATACCCAAAGAGATGATGAGATTATTGAACGACTGATACGGCTTGAGACGCAAATGGCAGCAATGAATGAAAAATTTGAGATACAAATGACAGCAATGAATGGAAGAATAGATGATTTAAGAAGTTTGGTATATGTCGTCCTTGGCGGAATTATGACATTAATATGTGGGCTGTTGGCTATGATGGGATATGTAATGTGGGATAGACGCACAGTTATTACACCGGTTGTAAAAAAGACAAAGGAATTAGAGCAAGGATTTGAGGATGAAAAGGTTGTCTTATGGAAGGTATTAAAGGGATACGCACGGGTTGAACCACGCTTTGCAGAGGTGTTAAAAACCGCAGGTATGCTGTAGGTAAAATTAATCACACAGAGACACAAAGAACACGGAGAAATAAAAAAACTTTGTGTGCTTTGTGGCTTTGTGTGAGAAAATAAAAAAAGAATTCTAATGCGAGAAATATGAAAGACTTAATTGATAATGAGGAAGAAATGGTTACACTAACAATTGATAAAAAACAAATAACAGTCAAAAAGGGAACAATGATCCTTGAGGCAGCAGAAAAGGCTGGTATGAAAATACCTGCCCTTTGTGCAGACAAACGGCTGATTGGGTTTGGTGCCTGCCGCATGTGTGTGGTTCAGCTCAAGGGTAAAAAGGCATTGATTCCAGCCTGCTTCAATCCGGTCAGAGAGGGTATGGATGTAATAACCAATAGTCCGGAAATAATTGAGGCAAGACGGGCACAACTTCAACTTATTCTGGCAGAACATCCCCTTGATTGTCCGGTGTGTGATAAGGCAGGGGAGTGCCAGTTGCAGGATTTGGTATATGAATATGGGGTGGTTGATAATCCATATCGTATGAAGAGGGTGCAAAAGGCAGTGGAGAGACTCTCCCCATTTATTGAAAGGGATATGAATCGCTGTGTTCTTTGTGGTAAGTGTGTCCGAATCTGTAATGAGGTGCAGGGTGTAGGAGAAATTAGCTTTCTCAATCGAGGAATTAAGTCATATATTGGTACGGATTTTGATAGACCCATGAATTGTGAGTTTTGTGGACAGTGTATCTCTGTGTGTCCGGTTGGGGCATTGAACTCAAAGCCGTTCAAATATAAAGCACGCGTATGGGATCTTGAGAATAAGACAACAATCTGTCCCTATTGCTCAAATGGGTGTTCACTTGTGCTCGGAATTAAAGATAATAAGATACAGCGGATTACAGGTGATTATGATATTGGAATAAATGAGGGTAATCTTTGCTCTAAGGGCAGGTTTGGATATGAGTTTGTCACTAACCCAAAGAGGTTAAAAAAACCGTTAGTAAAAAGAAACGGCCTATTTGAAGAGGTTGGCTGGGATGAGGCTCTGGGGCTTGTGGTGTCACGGTTTAATGAAATAAAGGCTGCATCCGGAGCAGATTCTATTTGTGGGCTTGGCTCTGCAAGATTGACCAATGAGGAACTGTATCTCTTTCAGAAATTGATTCGGCAAGGGATAGGAACGAATAATATTGACCATGGCGGCAGGTATCAGGGATTGTTGGGTTTAAGGGAAAGCCTCGGTGAGGCTTGCTCAACCAATTCCCTGCATGAGATTAGAAGGGCAAATGCTATTTTATTATTGCGGGCTGATCTTAATGAGACACATCCAAATGTCAGGATAGAGGTAAATCTTGCTGTTAATCGAAACAGGGCAAAACTGATTGTAGTAGATAATAAACGAATACTACTTAGCCGTCAGGCACAAGCGAACCTCATAATTAAGCCCGGAACAGAGGTTGCCTTAATTAATGGAATTATAAATCAGATAATCATGCTTGAACTGGCTGATACAACCTTTGTCAATGAAAAAACCGAGGGACTTGCTGAATTAAAAACATCGATAGAAAAATATACCCCTGAATATGTAGAAAAGGTATGCGGGATTAAACCTCTTGACATTGAATCAGTCGCGAAGGCTTATGCTGAGGCAGAAAATGCTTGTATTATTGTGGCTACCGGTATGGGGTTGGTTGGAAATGACCATGATATTGCCTGTGCAGCAAGCAATCTGGCACTGCTCACCGGAAATATTGGAAAGGAATCGTGTGGGGTGTATATCCTGCCGGAAAAGAATAACTCACAGGGGGCACTTGATATGGGGATAGTACCTGGATTTTTGCCAGGGTATGTGCCTGTGGATAAGCCCGGAAAAGGTGTTATGAACATGCTTGAGCCTGACAAATTAAAGGCAATGTATATCGTGGGTGAAAATCCACTATTAACCTATTCCCTGACTAATGTGAGAAAATCTCTATATGCCATGGAATTTCTTGTTGTTCAGGATATGTTTATGACCCCTACGGCTGAGATGGCTGATGTGGTTTTGCCAGCCTGTAGCTTTGTGGAAAAGGATGGGACATATACAAATCTGGAGCGAAGAATCCAGAGGTTGAAAAAGATATTGCCCTGCGTGGGCGAGAGCAGGTCTGATATTGAGATATTTATAGATTTATGCAAACGGCTTGGTTGTGAAATGACAGAAGATGTGCAGCAGGAGATAAAGGCAAGTATCCATCCCCACTTTTCGTTTGAGGATTGGAAGGGTAAATTCATCCCGGTTGAATGTGTGGGGATAATGTCTGCTGATGATGGGTTGTTATTAGTCTCTGCACCATCTCATTTGTATTCTGGCTCATTTGGTGCATGGAGTCCAACCTTGCTTGAGATAGGTGAGGCTTGCTGCGAGATAAGCATTGGTGAGGCTTCTCGGCTGGGGATAAAGGATGGGGACAGGGTTATGGTTTCATCTAAGAATGCACGAATTGAGCTAAAGGCAAGGGTAAGCCCTGATGTGCCTGATGGGGTTGGGGTTGTTCATTTGTATCCAACGATGAATATAATGTGTTTGTTTGGGAAAGAGATGCTGCCGATTAATGGAAATGTGGAGTTATTATCATGAAACAGTATGCACCAAAAATAGGTTTATTTACAATTATCATAGAGTTGATTCATGGTTTATTAGTAACCTTTAAGCATCTTTTTACGCCATCAGTGACCATTCAGTATCCAACCCAAAGAAGACCTGTAGCAGAAGGATTTCGTGGGTTACAGAGATTAAATGTGGATGAGAATGGACAATTATTGTGCGTTGGCTGTGGGTTATGTGCCAGATATTGCCCGGCTGAGGCCATCAAGATTACAACCATAGTTATGGATGAGCCGAATGCACAGGGGTGTGATAAAAAGGTTGAAAGCTATATTATTGATATATCAAGGTGTATATTTTGTGGGTTATGCGTAGAGGCATGTCCAAAGGATGCTATCCGTATGACTGATTGCTATGAAATGGCTTGTTATAATCGGGACAAGATGATATATGATATTGAAGGGTTGACAAAGGAGCCAGGGGTTACGAGGTATAAATAAAAAACTAACTACTCAGCGAGGAGAATTTACCACAGAGACACGGAGACACGAAGAAGAAATACTGAGTAAAGTGGCATGGTCTAAAGCAAGATAACAAATTAGACAAACGAGTAGATGGTTTTGTATT
>MNYI01000029.1 GCA_001873945.1 Candidatus Desantisbacteria bacterium CG2_30_40_21 | reverse complement strand
TATGTTCATTTGTAAGCCCCCTTCGTGGTTTTGTGGCTGAAAATTTCATTATACCATTTGATTAGGAGTCAAGAAAAAATAAGTTATACACCAAGAGTTGCTGAGTCGCTTGACTGGTAAGGCGTGAGAAGCGAGCATACTACTGTATGTAAGCGACGAACAACGAAGCCAGCCAAGATGAATCGGTGACACGACTGTATAAGTTATTTTTTCTTGACGACTTAACTTCCTATGGTAAATCATCGTAACTACTCAGCTCTTGCTTTATTTCTGTAAATCTCCGATCATCTGTTTAATTGTCTGCGACAATTTTGGAAGTTCATTTTTGCATAGATAAAATATTTCTTCTACATCTACATCAAAGTAATGGTGAGAAACAATATCTCTAAGTCCTTTAACACCTTTCCAGTCTATCGTTGGATATGTTGCAAGCAGCTCACAATCTGTAATCTTATCGATTTGCTTGAGACTTTCGCCTACAGCAATAAATAACATACAAATGCTATCCAATTTTTCCATTCCTTGCGGTGAATCGGTAAAATCGGAAGTAGAACAAACAGAACAAAATCGAAAAGCGATAGTCTCAATCGCAGTATCAATTTGTATCAGGATAGTTAAAATCAACTCTTTATCGAACATAGATACCCTCTTGGTCTATACGATTTTTCAAATAGGTGCTCATATTTTCACGAATACGGACAATATCGACATGAGTCAAAAATAATTTTTCAAGGTCTTCTTTAATATGAACAGCCAAGAAAGGGTTTGGTGTTTCCGTTTTAACAAATATATCAATATCACTGTCAGGTTTTTCTTGTCCTCTGGCAACAGATCCAAAAATCCCCAGTGCATTAATTCCATACTTAAAAGAATTCTGTTCTTTATATTTTTTTAGTTGCTCGAGAATTTTTTGTTTGCTCATAGGTTTTCCTTTTCCTGCTTCTGAAAATGGTCGCTGTTCATAGTTTCTCCTGAAACCTTGTTAGCCTATCATCCAATTACCCCTTCCACTGTAATACAAACCTGAATGTCACCCTTCCCCATTGGTCTTCCTGATCTACATCCATTGATAATGGTGCAAACCTCCATCCTTTTAATGCCTGCAAGGCTAATGATCCAATTGGGCATACCCGGAAGTCTGTTCAGCTTTGGCATCAGAATTAACCATACCATCAGGGGTAACCTTACAAATCTCATCATTAATCTTTCCCTTGTCAACAAATAGGAGTAAACTTATGTTTGTCACCCTCACTGGAGGTCTAACGCCCTCATCTACATTCACCAATTAAACACCCACCACAACACCCAACTCAAAAACATAAATGTCAAAACACCCATGAGAATACCCACTATTAATGATGGCATTGTTTGTCTGGATGATCTTATTCGTGAGGAATTTGACACCACTGTTTCGCCTTGTATTCCCTGTCCTATATTCACGATTATCTTTGAATGATTTGTGTCCATGTCAAATATCTCTTCTACCTTCCCCTCAATCATACCGCCTCGTTTCATTCGGATTTGATCGCGAATATATTTTATCTCGGTAATATCTATTATCTTGCACGAAATCCAATCTCCCACCTTGATTTTTGAGGCAAGTATTCCGGCAATAGGGTCTGCAATCATTCGTATCTTTAATTTGGCTATCACTGGTGACTTAGTAACTTCTTCAACCTCTATTGGCAAAGGGGGCAGAGAATTTTTCTTTTTCTTCTCCTTTTCTTTCCCTTTTTTTGTTTCCTCTCTTGGCAGAGAATCAAGGGATATGGTGGCAATTGGTCTTTTTTCCCTTACAACTACATCCTTGACCATTGTAATCCCTGCGGGTTCTTCAAAGGGAAGTGTTTCTATCTTTCCACTGGAATGGGAGGCAAATGTTACAAATTGATATTCTTCTTTGACCACAAAGGTAGCGTTTCTGATTGTAATTCTTGTTCCAGGATGAACAACCCTATAAACACAGACCTTCCCATGTCTTGTCTGAAGAATATCACTCTCTAAGGCAGGTAAAGACATACTCATAACATATATCTTTTCCTTGAGCATATTTTTTGCTTCTATATGCTGAACAAGCAGTCTTTCCTTTTCCTCAGGAAAGTTATCCCCTGTTTTTTGTTTCAGATTCAGGAGAAATCTTATCCCCTGCTCTATCCCATGAAATCTTTCTTCATCATCAGCCAATTCCTGTTTAAGCCGATATATTTCCTCACGGATCAAAGGCAATGCTCCAACCTCAATCTCTGTTTTTGCCTCAGTTAATGTTCCAATTATCTTGGCATTAACCTCTTCACCTGCCCGAATTCTTCCACCAAGTATTGCCCCTGTTTTTCCCTGAACAATAACCCTTTTCTTTGCATCAACCTGACTATATCTAATGGATTCATTAACAATAACATCCTCACCGGCATCAACAATGCCATGTTCAATAAAGTTTGCCCAAATGGTTCCCTTTGCCCGAACATTTCCATCGCCCTTGCCAATTATTCCACCATCTACGACAATATTTCCATCGGCTGAAACGAAAGCCTTTTCAATACATCCATGTACCTCAATATTTCCTGTTGATTTGACAATAAATTCATCTATCACATTCCCATGAATAATAATTGAACCAGGAAAATCAATATTCCCCACAGAATAATCCACATCACCCTTAACCTCAAGGGCAGGCTCAACATGGATTCGATTATTCTTCCAGACAACCTGACCATCAATAGCAGCCTTAAGTGTCAATCCATTATTGCTGAGATCTGTATTTCTCCCAGCCGGCAGATTTTTATCTATTCCGTCCCGGGCAGGAATCTCTTTACCTGTTACTGTTACCCCTGGAATACCATCGCTTGGACGGGTCTTTACTACCAGAACCTCACCGCTATGAACAACATCAATGATTCCGAGCTCTTTGAAATCAATCCGTCCATCCTCTTTTTCTTTAAGATGAATCATTTTGGTTTTTTCAAAGTTGAACTCTATAACGCTGTCTTCCCCTGGGACAGGCATACTTGCTTGAGCAATGAGAATAGGGGTATTGTATATCTGTTGCCTGAGGGCATCAATAATGGCATGTTCATCAATATTTACAACAACACCCCTTTCCCGAAGGGTGCGTTCGATTTCATCTAAGGGAACATTTCCCGGCAAGGTAAGGTATGCCCGCAGTTCATCATAAGTAATCTCAACCAGCACCCCTCCCTCTTGTGAGCCATGCTGCATCTTGCCAACCTTAATTGGAATCCCTGTGGAATCATTTACTATCTGACTCACTAAGTTAAGGTCAATAGAAACATTTGGTACACCCTTAATCTCTTCAAGGACATCATCCAGCCTGACCCATTTACCTTCTCCAACAGGTGAATGTACGGTCAGATACAGGTTATGACCATCTGTTTCTAACTTAAAATGAGCGTCAATATCATAAAGCTTTGCCATTTAGCACTCCATGCTTGGGCTAAGTCGTCAAGAAAAAATAACTCATACAGTCGTGCCACCGATTCATCTTGGCTGACTTCGTTGTTCGTCGCTTACGAACAGTAGTATGCTCGCTTTTCACGCCTTGCCAGCCAAGCGACTCAGTGACTCTTGGTGTATAACTTATTTTTTCTTGGCTCCTAACGAACTTTTTCATAAAGAATCCTTCATATCTTGAACGACAATCTCTCCAGAATAGGGTTTTATTTCAATTTTGAAAGAAGTAAGAAAATCCATACCTAATAGCCCATCAACATAAGTTCCAAAAGGCAAAGTATGTGCTAAAATCTCTTTGTTGTTCATTGTCTTACCTAAACAATGAAACCGACTCACTACAACTACAGGAACAATTTCATATCCACTTCCTGTTGTAATCCTCTGTTTTCTCTTGGGAGTAGCAGGACTACATCCTATTAATTCCAAAAGCTCCTGGGAAATAATGGTATAAGTTGATCCTGTATCAACAAGGAGTTTAGGATAAACTTTATTCTCTATTCCTTCAAGGCAACTTCTAACTACCAGAAGAGATCCAACCCTTTCGGCTTTATAAATCTTTTTCATAACATCACCGCTAAATTTTCAGGAATTTTGCCAGTGTATTCAATTGCACAATTCTTTGGTTTTGATTCTAATAGATTTCTGTACACCTCATCTTTATCTTTAGAATGATAAAGAATCTCACCTTCAACTATCTCAAAGTTCTCATCTACCTGTTTACATTCAACTAATATCCATTCGTCTTTATATTTTCCTAACATTTTTTTTCCCCCCATAATCTTCAAACACCTCCTATCTATCTCTCCAATTCTCTATCTCAAGGGCAACATTATCATCCTTGTTAGCCAGTAGCAAGTACAATACTACTGGGTGGCGTTACTAACAAAACCACCAACAGAACTTCTTTGCTGATATAATAAATTCAACTCATCTCTTGAAGGTAAATACCAGTCATCATAGATAACACCATTAACTGTTACTGAATACTCGGCAGGCTGTTACGGAACTAAAAATCGAAGGCAACACCCTACCATATATAGTCACTCTTAATGAGATTGGTACAATATATCGTATGCCCTTTGTGCGAGTTTCCTATTCCATAACAGCCTGTCGGCACATAATCTTGCCACATAATTATAACCATCTCCCTTTCCTTGCTTAGCCGATTGTGTATTTGCGGCACACATCCACACACCTCGGGCATAATTCAGCATGAACAGGATCTTCATAATAACGCCAGCAGCGGATACATTTCTTGCCTGTTGCTTTTTGCACCTCTATCTGCTCCTCGCCTTCCCCTACAACCACCTTAGAAACAATAAAGACAGTGGCTATATCCTCAGCGTATTTTTCCAACAACGCCATGTCTTCCCTCGGAAGAGTCAGGTGTACCTCTGCCTCTAATGATGTGCCAATCACCCCATCTGCCCTGTATTTTTCAATCTTTCCAGTCACCATCTCACGAATGGATAATATCCTCATCCATGCAGAGGCTAATTCTTCATCAACGAAAGCATTATTCACTACAGGAAATGGGGTTAAAAAAACGCATCTTTCTTTCTCCCAATTAAGATGCTGCCATATCTCCTCACAGGTAAAACTCAGGACAGGAGCAGCCATTGGGATTAATGCCTCCAAAATCTCCCTTAACACGGTTTGAGCCGCCCTCCGAGACAGAGAATCTTTTCCATGGGTATAGAGCCTGTCCTTGATCACATCCAGATAGATAGCACTCAGGTCAACGGTACAGAAATTTATCATCAAATAATATATCTGATGAAATTCAAAATTGTCATATGCCTGACTTGTCTTTGCAATGAGTACCTGCAATCGGTGCAGGATCCACTGATCAATTTTTTGTAATGATTCATAAGGGATTTTATCCCCCTCAGAAAAATCATAGAGATTACTTAGCATAAACCGCCAGGTATTACGAATTTTTCTATAAGCTTCAGACATTCGCTGGAGTATCTCTTTACTCATTCGGACATCCTGACGATAATCCTCAGAAGAAACCCAGAGCCTCAGAATATCTGCCCCATATTGATTGATAATCTCCTCCGGGGCAATAACATTCCCTGCGGATTTGTGCATTGCCTTACCACTGGCATCTACCATAAAACCATGTGTAAGAACCCCTTTATATGGCGGACACCCCTCTGTAGCACAGGCAGTAAGCATTGAAGATTGAAACCATCCCCGATGTTGATCGCTGCCCTCAAGGTAAAGGTCTGCCGGATAGGCAAGGTTATTTCTCTCCCTCAAAACCCCTTGATGACTTGCACCTGATTCAAACCAGACATCCAAAATATCAGATCCCTTGCGAAGGTTATGGCTATTACATTTGGGGCAGGTGAACCCCTCAGGGACAAGCATATTTGCCTTGGATTCAAACCAGATGTCAGCCCCAAATTGCCTGATTTTCTCCTTTACAAGACTGATTATTTTTACATCTAAGATATATTCCCCGCAATCCTCACAAGAGAAAACAGGAATAGGCACACCCCATGTCCTTTGTCTGGAAATGCACCAATCAGGTCTGGCACTGACAGTATTATAAAACCTATCCCTGCCAGAGGAGGGTACCCAATTAACCGTATCAATATCCGTAAGTACCTTTTCTCTGAAGCCATCCTTGTCTAAGTTGATAAACCATTGAGGTGTTGCCCGAAAGATAATCGGCTGTTTGCAACGCCAGCAATGTGGATAAGAATGTGTAATCGTCTCTGTATAAAGCAAGCGATTTAGTTCCCGAAGTTTTTCTATAATAACAGCATTTGCCTTAAAAACATCCAGACCAACAAACTCGCCTGCCTCTTCAGTAAAACACCCCTTTTCATTTACCGGTGCAATCACCGGCAATTTATATCGCATCCCTGAGCCATAATCTTCTATTCCATGACCAGGTGCGGTATGAACACACCCTGTCCCCTGTTCACGGGTAACATAATCAGCCAGAATAATTACTGAATCCCGTTCAATAAATGGATGACGGCATAGCTTTCCCTCCATGGTACGACCCAGGAAGCTATCCAATATTTCATAATCAGTGATCCCTATCTTTTCTATGGTGGCATTAAGCAATGCCCTGGCCATAATAAACACCTCTTCTAAACCCTCTGCCTTCACTTTAACCCTGACATATTCAAAATCCGCATGAAGGGCAATGGCAACATTCCCCGGCAATGTCCAGGGAGTAGTTGTCCAGATAAGGACAAAGGTATTATCCTCTTGCAGCATGGGAAATTTAACAAACACAGAAGGGGATTGTTTATCCATATATTCCACCTCTGCCTCAGCCAGGGCAGTGGCACAACATCTGCACCAGAAGACAGGCTTATTGCTTTTATAAACGAACCCCTTATTTGCTAATTGTTCAAATACTTCAATGATACCGGCTGAATATTCCGGGGACATGGTCAGGTAAGGATTCTCCCAATCTCCAAATATTCCCAGCCGCTTAAACTCATCCCGCTGAATATCAACAAATTTAGCTGCATAATCAGCACACATTTTACGAATATCCTTTGCCTCCAACCCCTTTTTGTGCCCCATATCCTTCATCACTTGATGCTCAATAGGCATACCATGGCAATCCCAACCCGGCACATACGGAGCATCAAACCCTGACGAAGCCTTGTATTTGACAATCATATCCTTAAGAATTTTATTCAAGGCATGTCCCATATGAATATGCCCATTAGCATAAGGTGGACCATCGTGCAGAATATACTTAGGCTTATCTGCATTTTTTTCGCATATCAAATTATACACTCCGAGCTCTTCCCAGAAGCCCTGTATCCGCAGCTCCATATCCTTCAGGTTTGCCTTCATGGGAAATGTTGTTTGTGGTAAATTCAAAGTATCTCGATAATTCATTGTTTTTGTACGCCTCCTGTTTACTGAATAGTTACAGCTAATTTTTTAATCCGTGCAAATCAGTGTTACAACGAATCCGTGTCATCAGCGTTCTATTTATTATAATCTGAACTTAAATGTAATTATCCCCCATTGATTTTCCTGCGTTGTATCCTCAGGTAAGGGAATAAAGACCCAATTCCTTAAGGCTATCATTGCCAATTTATTCAATTCCTTGTGCCCTGATGTTCGTTCTATATAGGCATCAACAACCTTACCCTGGGATGATACAGTGAAATGAATGGCTACATCTGCTTCGATACCCTCTTTTTCTGCCCAAGCAGGATAAATCGGCAAAAAGGTTTTCTTTTTACCCCTTTTAGATAGCTGTCCGGTAATCTGAACCATATTCTCTGTTAATTTCTTGACTGGCTGAACGCTGGCAACACCTGCCCCCTTCTCTCCTCCCTTTTCTCCAAACAGATCACTTATGCCTTTACCCTTGCCAACCCCTCCTTGTCCTCCCTTAGCTGGTTCAGATGCAGGCTTGCTCTGCAGGGCTATTTTTTCTCCTTTTCCGTTGCCAGATTCTCCTTGTTTGCCAAAAAGCTGACTCAACCCTGGTGATCCCCCGGACTTTCCCTCTTGTGTTTTTACCTCTCTGGCACCCCTTTCCATCTTAATCGTCGTCTGTCCTGTTTCATTACCACCAAATAGAGGGATTATTCCTTTCACATTTGCCGGACTGCCCTTTATATCTCTGGCTAATTGTCTATCAGTTGATGCCTTAGAAAGCCCCTTGCCTTGAGAGCTGCCAAAAATATCTGACATCCCCCTTGGTTTTTCCTCTTCTCTGGCTACCTCCACCCGTTTTCGTCCAACCTCTTCTATCGATAGCCCTGGCTCATTAGATGCTTGTAATATTCCTTCACTTTTCTACGGCATCTCTTTTGACAATTTTATTTCAGCTACCCCTCTATTTGATTCTGTGTCAAACAATCTGGCTAAGGCAGGTTTTTTCTCCTCTCGTGTCAACTCTTGCGGCAATTTCTCTTCTTTCTGGAATATATCCTTTACCTTCTTGGTTGTTTCTAATTTTTTGGCTATATCTGCAGATTTTTCTTGTTTTTCAGGCTCAAATGCAGGCAGGGTAAACTTTTTAAGTCCTTCCAATGCTTTTTTAGAAAATTCCAGGATGTTTGGTTTCTTTTGCTTTTCTACTACCATTGGTTCAGGTGCCCCAGGTGGAAACGGTTCAATAAATTCCACACCCTCCAAGACGATAAGCTTTTTCTTATATTGGGCATGTGAGAGATACATCTGGCTCAAGATAGAAAAATGGATTAGCAGGGCGACTAAAAAACAACTTATAACTCGTGGTTGTAAAAATGCCATGTTCTTCTCCCATTCCTCTATAATAGAGACACAAAAATTTGCGTCTCTACTTTGTCTTTTGTTCCGTAGCAATGGTCTGCTTTTTTGCCCCTGCATCTCTGGCAATACGCATTACTTTGAGCATTTCCCCATGAGAGGCATTCTCATCTGACCGAATAATTACAAACTTATCTGTACTGCGTTTAATCCTTTCTGTCAATTCTGCCGGGAAATTCCCCCAGGTTACTTCCTTTTCGTTTACAGCTATCTTTCCATTCATGGCAATGGTAACAGTAATGTTTTCCTTTTCTTCACCCTCAACAGTAACTGCCTTGGGTAGCTTTACCTCCATAATAGGTTGCATCATCAATGGGGCAGTAATCATAAAATAATAACCAGCACAAGGCAAACATCGACTAATGGCAAAACATTTACCTTGACAATCATTCCTTTACTGGCTGGTAATCTTCGAATCATTGTATTTTACCTCGTTCGTAAAAGTGTAACAAAGCCCTCAATATTTCATTCAATCGCATCTTTTATCCATTTTTTGAACATATTGATTTCATCATCCTTTGTTTTGTTAAGTGCAATCAGAAATTTTCGGAAGTTTTCATCCCATTGCCTTACACCATGCAATTTTTCTGGATCATCTGGAACCCCAATCTCTGGAAAAGAAAGTTTGTTGCGTTTAGCTATTAAACAAAGCCAATCTTCAAGCCGTGGACAAATCTGTATCAACCTTTTTGTGTTGTTATCTTTTCTCTTCAGTAATTTGATTGATTCTGTCCCTCTACTTTGAAACTCGTATTCATTCATTTTTGGATGCTGCCCAGCTCCAGGATCCTCATCAATAATCCCAATAACTGCCTTCTGTTTTTCCTCCACTTTTGCTAAAACCCTTGACCTGCCGTATTCATGCCTTACCATATTCCCAGAAAATCCTATTCTATATACCAATTCCGTATCATTAAAACACTCTGTGATAATCATTATTCTTTTCCCTCAATAAAGGAGTCCAAATTAGCAAACGGGTCATAATCCATTAATTCTGATACCTCATCATTACTGAGACATTTAACCTTTGTCTGATAATCTCTAAAATAGGTGATGAATACATTCACAGAATCTTTCTTTGCCTTCTCAAGGATTGAAAGCAGAAGATACGGGTTGTGAGTAGCGATGAAATACTGATTGCTCTCGTCAAACCCGATTTTTTCACCAAGATATTTTGTGTAATAGGGAAAGGTATGTGCTTCTGGTTCTTCAAATATAAGGGTGGAATCCTTATTTGATTCCATCGCAATCGCATAGAATATCATTCGTTGAAGCGTATCTGATAATAATACATAGGGATAGTCAAAAACCATATCCTCTACTTGTTTCTGAAATCCAAAAACCCTTTCCATGGGCTTCAATACAAATCTAAGGTCATAATCCTTAAAAAATCTGGTTACTGTTTCCCTGAGGTTTTTGTGAGCCATTACAACTGAAAACATATTATTCCCATGCGGTGGTATAAGAAAAGAAGTCTTTATATTTGGGAATTCGGTTAGTCTCATAAATCTGTAAAATTTCATGAACAAAAGCTCAGGAATGGGAGAAGTTGTCTTAGTCGGAAGTAAATTCCCAGAATAATCCCAATAAAATTCCGTAGTATTTTTTATTGAACCCATTATTGGGATTGGAGACATAGCCTCCAAGTAGAATTCATCATTTGCAAATTTCATCTCGATGTTTGTCTCAATATTGCCTTTGATCTTTATTTCAATCGGCTCGTCGATCAAATTATCACAAAATAAATTTTGCATAGTATGAAATCTTATATATTCCTTAAGGTCTGTATATCTACCTCCACACCAACTTAGCAAGCCAATAGCCTCAAGTATATTCGATTTACCTGCATTCGGCTCGCCTATAAATAGATTTATCCTTCCACAGTCTATCTCTAAATCCTTTATAGATTTGAAATTCTTTACTGATAGCTTTTCAACCATTCAAACCACCCCTCTTGTCTTTCTTTTTTCTTGACTCCTAAACTATACTCAAATTTTTGCCTGTTTCTCTATAGTTCACTCAGCAATTCTAATTATGGTATTAATGGGGTAGCTCAAGATTCTATCTTGGTTTATCCATCCCTATTTTATAAAGCCAACATAGAATGTTGGGCTACGATTATTGCTCGCCGAGTTTCATAATTAGAATTGCTGATAGTTCACTGCATTTTTCACATATCCTGCGATAAATATTTACGCCTCTGGCTTACTGATAATAGCCACCTTTTTGGCTCCCTGTTGTTTGGATATATCAAGTATTTCTACTACCCTGCCAACCCGATTTTTATTATCTGCGGTTACAAACACGAGTTTGTCTCTGCTCTTGAATATCTCCTGTCGTATCTTGAGCGGAAAATCCTGCCAGAGTACCTCTTGTCCATTTAACGAGACCTTATCATCCTCAGTCAGGATAACCTCAATATTCTCCTCTGCCGCATGTTTTCCGGCACTTGCTCCAGCCTGAGATTCAAGGATCTTAATCCCGGCTTGCATAATCATTGGTGCTGTAACCATAAAGATGATGACCAATACCAGACAAACATCTATTAATGGAGTAAGATTTGGCTCGGTCGTCATCTCCTGTTCCCCAAGTGTCCTGAAGGGTGATTTTTTAACTCCAAACATTGGGTATCTCCTTTTTTTGTTCTATATAATCAGCAATAGATACCTCATCATTAATGGTAGATCGGTCTGGATCCCAGATAATCATGGTTCGGTTCTGGTTAATCTCATATTTTTCTCGCTCCTCAGGCATTGCATTATATAGCGTAGGAATCCACTGTAATGGTACAGAAATTACCCTTCCATCAAGCAATTTCACATGTATACATTCATTGTCAAACCGCACTTGGTGGATGCGAGCTTCACGAGGAAATGTATAGGTTGATATGGGATACTGATTCCTTGTTCTCCAAACCTGTATGGATAATTGCCGCTATCGGACTGCGTTTTTTCTTTTCGCAAAAGGTCAGGGCATCTTCCATCTTCCCCCTTCTCAGATAGTCTTCAATTGCCTTCATAAACTTATTTGAGTTAAGCCCTATCCGCAAATAAAACCACCACCTCTCCAAGGCAAAGGTAATAACCAAAAGCGAACAAAATAGCATGACAGCCATAGTTGGGCTTTCCTTCAATGTCTCAAGAATATTAAATGTCATTTTCGTATGCCTCCTATTATCTGAAATCTTTATTCCTCAACTTGTTATAAGTTTTAAGGTTAATTCTTCAATCTTAGTTATGAATTCTTCTGCTTTTTTGAGCCAGATTTCTACATCTTTTTTCTCAAATCTTACAAAATCTGTATAATCGCCTTTTTGTCTTCGATCGAACATGCTTGAATAGAATCTCCCCATCTCTTTCTCCATCAACCCATTATTAACAATCTCTTTGTTGAAAAGGGCACGAATTCCTGAATGTTTTGAGGCTGACAAACCTTTTGTTATTAACAAAGCATTGACAGCATAAAATATTGCATAATATATACGGTTTACTGTAGACTCGGCAGTAGCATCTCCAAAATACTTTTTAGCATCTATCATAGTATTTTTTGCCCTTTCCAACCGATACATTGCCAACTCGTAACTACTCAGCTATCAAGAGATAACTACGAATTGACAGAATCCTTCTTCTCCTTGTCATTCTGGCTTGTCCAGAATCCTTCTTCTCCTTGTCATTCTGGCTTGTCCAGAATCCTTCTTCTTATCCGATCACATCTGTCGTACTCAACAAAGAAGGATTCCCGACAA
>MNYI01000087.1 GCA_001873945.1 Candidatus Desantisbacteria bacterium CG2_30_40_21 | reverse complement strand
ATTATGGTAAAATGGATAAGGGGGAGATATGGAGATTAATCGGTAGGACAGGCATTCTTGCCTGTCATCTGCAACAGGACAGGCAGAAATGCCTGTCCTACCGACAATTCTGTTGATAATCGACACCATCTCCTCTATTCCCTTATTCCCCTTTGAACATAAGTTTTGCCACAATGAGAATTGCTGGGCTACACTGGTGAGCTACTGCCCATCCAGTTCATTTTTCTTGTTAGGCTTTCTTCAGGAGGGAAATATATGTCCAGAAAGAAAAAACAACCAATAATAAAACAAAAAGAGACTTTTCGAGTATCATGGCTAAGCCTGATTGGGATTGGGGAAACACCATTGACCGATAATAGGCTGGGAATATTCGAATACAGCGGTGGCATTATCGTTTTCCTTGCTGCATTATTCACCTATTTATTTACCCTTACCCCGGATATTGGTTTCCATGACTGTGGGGATATGGTGCCTGCGGTTGTTAATCTTGGGGTATGCCATCCACCGGGTTATCCATTCTTTTGCCTGCTTGGCAAATTATTCATCAGTCTTGTCCCGATTGGCAATATTGCTTACAGGATGAATTTTCTCTCCAGCCTCTTTGCCTCAACTACGGTGATGATGGTTTATTTTATGGTGATAAGGATAGGTGGGTTTTGTGTCCCTAAGCAAAGGCTCTTTCACCTCATCCCTGCGGTGGTCTCAGCAGGGATGCTTATGTTTGCTACTACCTTCTGGGAGCAGGCGGTTATTGCAGAAAAATACAGCCTGAATGTTTTATTTGCCAGTCTTTTGCTTTTTATTCTTATCAGGTGGCAGGGGTCCGCTTCGCATCCATCCCTCTCAAGAGGGGAGAACAGCCCCCTAACCTCCTTTATTAAGGGAGAATTATTGCTTTATGTATTTGCCATTACCCTTGGGTTGGCATTTACTCATCATCTCCAGACCATATATATTGTCCCGGCAAGCATCTACTTTATCCTGATAATTACATGGAATAAGACGCAACGACTTCCATCTTTACAGATGACAGGCAAAATGCTGCTCTGCTTTATTACTCCCCTGTTGCTGTATCTCTATCTGCCCCTTCGAGCCATGACTCATCCGCCGCTAAACTGGGGTGATCCACAGACATTGCCACGATTTATGGAATATATTACCATCAAGGCATACAAACATTTTATCATTAACTCACCCATGGATTGGATTCAAAATATATGGACACACCTTGTAACATTTTTCCCAAACCAGTTTACTTGGTGGACAGTGTGGCTGGGGATAGTAGGGCTTGTTTTTCTATTCAAACATCGACGAACCATCTCCCTGCTGCTTTGTCTGGTTATTTTGACTAATATTGCAGCAGCGGTACGGTATGGTATCTCAAATATTCAGGACTATTATCTTACATCATTTATGGTCTTTGCTATCCTTATTGGTTGTGGTGTGTTGTGGCTCATGCAAATGATTGCCCGTATTCCGGCAATTCCTCAGATAGCAGCCGTTGTCTTCCTTTGCCTGCCCATTATTCCTTTATCTGCACATTATAAGCAATGTCAACATCGAGCTTATTATTTCCCTACAGATATTGCCAGAAATTTGCTTTCATCCCTTGAACCTGACTCAGTTATTCTAATAAAAGGAGATGTAAATGGGTTCCCTGTGTGGTATCAGAGGTATGTGGAGAATAAACGAGAGGATGTTGCTTTAATTGACACACCGTTTTTGTTTCAGGATTGGTATATTAAGCATGTCAGGTATAATTTTCCGCAGCTTGGGGTGGATATTCATCCAATAGCCTCACCAGGGGAAGAGCTTGGGTATGTGCGATTCAGGGATATATTAAAGAAAAATGTTGGTAAACGGGGCGTGTATCACTATTCAGATGAGCCTGTCCCTCCGGGGTATGCAGGTGTTCCTTACAGTTTTTTTGTAAAAATAGTCAATGAAGGCTCTAATGTTCTGGCTGAATTAAAGAAGGGTGATGTTCCATTAACCCTGCGGCGGGATTGTCCCTTAGATGCTAAGGCTAAGGATATGCTTCGCAATTATGCGGGTGGATATAATAATCGAGGGAATAACTATCTCGGAGCTGGAGAATACTCGCTGGCTATTTATGAGCTTAAACGGGCATTAAAGATAGATGCCAGTATTCCAATGATTTATTATAACCTTGGCAGGTGTTATGGACAGAAGGGACAAACAAAGGAAGCAATTGATAACTTTAAGCAGGCATTGACATTGAATCCGAATCAGTCAGGTATTCACAAGAGCATTGGAGGCTTGTACGAAAAGGGGAACAATCCCCAGCAGGCACTTCAAGAATACAAACAAGAGGCAAATAGCTTTCCTGATGATGTTGAGACATATCTTGCTATTGCCAGATTAAGCCTTGAGTTGAAAATGCCGGGTGAAACTATTTCTGCATGTGAGCAATTAGTAAGGCTTAGCCCAAACAATGTAGAATTCAGGAGAAATCTGGGGTTGCTTTATTACCAGAATGGACAAATTCAGGAGGCACAAGCTGCATTTCAGCAAGTATTACAGTTAGCACCTCTTGATATAGGTGCAAGACAGATGTTGGGGAGAATGCAACAGGGGTAATGAATAGCACACGGATTTAACGGATTTTCTGATGCAAATAATAGCAATTAAAGGAGGTTGTAAAAGATGTATGCTCAACAAAAAATAGTAGTTTATCCAGGCACCTTTGATCCAGTTACCCTCGGGCATCTGGATATTGTGGAAAGGGCAATTCCTATCTTTGATCGAGTAATCATTGCTGTTGCCAAAGACACGGGTGGGAAACCAACCTTGTTTTCGATTGAGGAACGCACCCAAATGCTTCTTGAGGCTACCAAAAACTATCCAAAAACAGAAGTGCATAGTTTTTCAGGGCTGTTAACAGAGTATGTGAAAAAAGTAGGTGCTTGTTCCATTATTCGTGGTTTAAGGGCTATCTCAGACTTTGAACATGAATTCCAAATGGCTTCCATAAACAAACGACTGAATCCATCTATAGAAACATTATTCATGATGACCAATGAATCTTATTTTTTCTTGAGTTCTTCTGTGGTTAAAGAAATTGCTGCCTTGGGTGGCAATCTTCAGGGGTTTGTTCCTGAATGGGTAGAGAAACAGATAAAGAAAAAGCTGATGGGAGAATAATTGAGTTATGAGGCTAAAAGTGGAGCGGGAGAAGGGATTCGAACCCTCGACGTCAACCTTGGCAAGGTTGCACTCTACCACTGAGTTACTCCCGCTAATATAGAACAGGTGCAAGACCTGCTCTATATCAATTGTAGAAGTATATAATACCATATTGTTTTAATTTTGTCAAGAAAAAAGGATTGACTTTTTGATATTTTTGTGTATAATTATTAGAGTGATAGATTAATAAGGAGTAGTTGATTATGGAAAGAATATTTATATTTGATACCACCTTGCGAGATGGGGAACAGTCTCCGGGTGCAAGTCTGGAAGTAAGTCAAAAGATAAAGATAGCCAAGCAGTTGGCAAAACTTGGGGTAGATATTATTGAGGCAGGATTTCCCATAACCTCAGATGGTGATTTTGAGGCTGTCCGATTGATAGCTCAAGAGGTAGAGGGTCCAATTATCTGTGGATTGGCTCGGGCATTGCCAGAAGATATTAATCGTGCGGCTGAGGCAGTAAAATATGCTAAAAGACCACGAATTCATGTTTTTCTGGCTACATCAGAGATTCATAGGAAATATAAGCTTAACAAGGCTAAAGAGGAAATTATTCGGTTAGCAGTTGAAGGGGTAAAACATGCTAAAGGTTATATTGAAGATATAGAATTTTCACCAGAAGATGCTTCACGAACAGAACCTGATTTTCTCTATGCAGTGATTGAAGCTATTATCAATGCTGGTGCCACTACGGTTAATATTCCTGATACGGTTGGTTATGCCATTCCAGAGGAGTTTGGTAGCCTCATCCGTAATATCATTGCCAATGTTCCAAATATTTCTAAGGCGGTGTTAAGTGTCCATTGCCATAATGACTTAGGATTAGCCACGGCTAACTCTCTGGCTGCTATTGCCGCTGGGGCAAGACAGGTGGAATGCACTATAAATGGTATTGGTGAGAGAGCTGGAAATGCGGCTATGGAAGAAATCGTTATGGCTATAAATACCCGAAAAGACCTGTTTGGGTTTACAACAGGGATTGATACCACGCAGATTCATAAAATATCCCGTCTTGTAAGCTATTCAACCGGTATGGTTGTTCAGCCCAATAAAGCCATTATTGGTGCCAATGCCTTTGCCCATGAAGCAGGCATTCATCAGGATGGGGTGTTAAAAGAAAAAACAACATATGAGATCATGACCCCGGAAAGCATTGGCTTAAAAGAAAACAGGCTTGTTCTGGGAAAGCTTTCTGGACGGCATGCTTTTACAGTAAGGCTACAAGATATGAGGTATGAATTAAACGAAGATGAGTTAAATAGAGCCTTCATTTCGTTTAAGGCAATGGCAGATAAAAAAAGGGAGATTACGGATAGTGATATAGAGGCTATTGTTTCGGACGAGTTACAAACCATAGGAGAAACATACAAGTTAGAAAAGGTGCAAATTATTTGCGGAACACCAGGAATTACCCCTGTGGCAACTGTAGCTATTAAAAACCAGACGGGTGAGATAATTGAAAAAACCGCTGATGGGGATGGTCCAATCGATGCTATTGGCAAAGCCATTGGAGCAATAGTAGGTATTTCATTAAAATTAGTTAATTTTTCTGTGCAGTCAGTAAGCGGTGGCACTGATGCTGTAGGCGAGATTAATATTCGTCTTGAGGCAGATGGAAGGCTGTTTGCCGGGCGGGGGATAGATACAGATATTGTGGTTGCCTCAGCTAAGGCATATGTGAATGCGGTAAATAAAATGATAGTTAGCAGGGAGCAGTAGGCAGTGATCAGCTAAGGGTCTGTCGCAAAATAACCGTGTCACACCGAGATCGCCAATTCGCCTCCTCCAGTAAGTCTCGTAACACCGTTGGGCGGGATGAAGTGGCAACCGACCGTAACATTTATTTTGTGACAGACCCTTAGTTCCTAATAGAGCACAAATGAGCAGAAAAGAGGAGAAAATAGACAAAAGGAGATCGAGAGATGTCAGTTGTTAAAAATATGACTTTTGAAAGTAAATTATTGCCAGATGGACATTTGTATTGCCCTGAAGATCTTGCATATAAACAAAATATCAATTTCAAAGTAATTGTAACCTTTAAGAAACCTGAGATTGAAGCATCTGAGTACGAAATTGAGTTGTCAAATATTAAGGATATTTCTGAAGATTTCCTTTCTCAAGAAGAACTGAATTATTATCTTAATTTGGAGCCATTATGAGTAAATTTCAACGAGGACAGATATGGTTGGTGAATTTCGACCCAAGCTTTGGACATGAATATACGAAAGTTCGACCAGCCTTGATCGTTCAAAATGATAGGTATATAGAATCCAACAATTTATTGACTGTTATTCCGATTTCTTCACAAACAATTAAACAAACAGACCTTGACATTTTGCTGGAAAAAAATGCTCAGAATAGGCTTATGACAGACTCTTTACTTAAAACGAAACAAGTTAGTTCATTTGATAAACGAAGATTTATAAAGCTCATTGGCATTGCTAATAAAGAAACAATGATAAAAATTGGAGAGAATGTCCAGCTTTTTTTAATTTGAGTAAACATTTCGCTCATGGTTTAATGGTTGTCCTGTGCTGATAAACCATAGTACTCCTAACAGTTACACTATCATATAAATAGGAAGGTAAAACAATATGGGAAAGACTATTGCTGAAAAGATACTTGGAGCACACATGGGAAGGGATGTATCCCCTGGTGAATTGATTGAGGTAGGTGTGGATATTGCCCTTGGAAATGATATTACCACACCATTGGCTATTGTTGAGTTTGAAAAATTGGGGCTTGAATCTGTGTTTGATAGGGATAGGGTAGTCCTTGTTCCTGACCATTTTGCTCCAAACAAGGATGTAAGGGCTGCTCAGCAATGCAAGATATTGCGGGAGTTTGCTAAAAAGTATAACATTACCAATTACTTTGAGGTTGGACGAATGGGGATTGAACATGCCCTGCTTCCAGAGGCAGGATTGGTATTGCCTGGGGATATAATTATTGGTGCGGATTCTCATACCTGTACCTATGGGGCATTAGGGGCATTTGCAACAGGTATTGGCAGCACTGATCTGGCTGCGGTTATGGCTACTGGTCAAATATGGTTTATGGTGCCAGAATCTATAAAATTTATCTACAATGGTTCTTGCCAGAAATGGGTTGGCGGCAAGGATTTAATATTGCACACCATTGGTAGAATTGGGGTTGATGGGGCAAACTATGCAGCTATGGAGTTTTGTGGTGAGGTTATTTCATCCCTGCCCATGTCGGATAGGTTTACCATGTCTAATATGGCTATTGAGGCTGGCGGTAAGTGTGGGATTATTCAGGCTGATGAGACTACTATTGAATATGTAACACCAAGGGCAAAAAGATCATATAAAATATACAAAAGCGATAGTGATGCTAAATACAAAGAGGTTTATGAATTTGATTGCAGTCGTATTGAACCACAAGTAGCTTTTCCTCACCTTCCATCCAATACGAAACCAATCAGTCAGGTTGGAGATATAAAGATAGATCAAGGGATAATTGGCTCATGTACCAATGGAAGGATAGAAGATTTGCGAATAGCAGCTCAAGTCTTAAAGGGTAAAAAGGTTCATCCAGAGGTACGATTGATAATTATTCCAGCAACTCAAAAAATTTACCAGCTCGCCATAAAAGAAGGGCTGATTGACATATTTATCGAGGCACAGGCAGTGGTTTCTACCCCTACCTGTGGACCATGTCTGGGTGGACATATGGGTATTTTAGCTGAAGGGGAAAAGGCTATTGCTACCACAAATAGAAACTTTGTCGGCAGGATGGGACATCCAAAGAGCGAGGTATATCTGGCCAGTCCAGCAATAGCTGCTGCATCCTGCATCAAGGGAAGAATTGCATCACCAGAAGAGGTATTGTAGGCACTGTATTCATTCGGTCAGGTAATTGCTGACTGTTTTTGTATATACTTGCATAGGTCATAATTTGAGATTTAGAAGCAGGATTTGAAGTGAGCCCACCGTGTTGGTGTAGAAGATAACGGCAACACGATTGCCTTGCTCCAAAAACAATACATACAGTGCCCTTTCTGTAGTCTTAGGGAGGGGGGAAAGTGAAAAAGAAGATATTGATTGTTGATGATAATATTGCTATTGTGGAGGTGCTTAGTCATTTTTTAGACTCACAGGGGTTTGCTATAAAGGGAGCATATAGAGGGGATGATGGGTTGGCATTAGCTACAGAGTTTATCCCTGATTTGATTCTTCTTGATGTGCTAATGCCTGGCATGACCGGATATGAGGTGTGTGCAAGCCTGAAGAAAGACGATAAATTAAAGAAAATACCGGTTATATTTATTACAGTAGAGGGAACTGCAAATGATATTAGTCTGGGATATTCCCTTGGTGCAGCAGATTATATCATCAAGCCCTTTGATTTAACAGATTTGTATGGAAGAATAACCTCTGTTTTGGAAAGAATTACTCATCATAGATAGAAAAATCGGTGCTCAGTGAATAAAACCGATTACCGATTACCATTACTTTTGGAGGATAACAATGGTTATAAAAGGAAAGATTCATATGTTTGGTGATAATGTAAACACGGATGATATTATTCCTGCGGTTTATTTAGACACTACAAATCCAGTTGAGTTGGCAAAGCATTGTATGGTCGGAATAGATTCAACATTTCCGGACAAGGTTGCATCTGGGGAGATTATGGTGGCAAATAAAAACTTTGGTTGCGGCTCATCACGGGAGCATGCACCCATTGCTATTAAGGCATGCGGCATTGCCTGTGTTATTGCGTCATCCTTTGCCCGGATATTTTATCGTAATGCCATAAATATCGGATTGCCCATCATTGTTTGTCCGGAGGCGGTCGAGGAAACGAAGGATGAGGATGTTCTTGAGGTAGATACTACTTGCGGGAGGATAAAAAATATTACTACAGGGAAAATATATGCTACTGCTCCATTTCCAGAGTTTATGCAGAGATTGATTAGTGCGGGTGGGTTGATGGAATATGTTAGGGAAAAACAAGATATGGCTGCTGATGTGAATTAATTTGTGTGGAGGTAATCATAAATGTCAAATGCCCTTGCCGTAGACTTAAGAGAAGATATCTGGACATATGAGGATTATTTAACATTACCCAATGATGGTAAAACCTATCAGATAATAGGAGGTGACTTGTTCATGACCGCAGCCCCTTTGATATATCATCAGGCTATTTCAAGAAATTTAGCGTTTATCATCTGGGAGTTTGTTAAAGACCATGATATTGGAGATGTCTTTTTCTCACCCATTGATGTTGTTTTTAGTTCCACAAATGTTGTGCAGCCGGATATTATCTATATCTCCAAGGAAAGATTGGATATTAAAAAGGAAAAAGCCATTTTTGGTGCCCCTGATTTGATTATTGAAATACTTTCTCCAACTACATTACAGATGGATGTCCTACTGAAGAAGGTGCTTTATCAGAGGTTTGGAGTTAGAGAATATTGGATAGTTGACCCAAAGGAACAAAAGGTTGATGTTTTTGTTCTGGAGGGTGGCAAGTATGAGCCAAAGGGAACATTCTTCCATCAGGATGTGGTGGAAGTAAAGATGATACAAGGACTTAAGGTTAATTTAACTGATGTATTTTAAGAGGAGGCGTATATGTACAAAATAGCAGTTATCCCTGGTGATGGGGTAGGACCGGAGATTATCCGAGAAGGATTAAAGGTATTAAAGGTTGCAGGGGCTAAGAGTAACATAGGGTTTGAATTCTCACCCTATGATTTTGGTGGTGACAGGTATCTGAAAACAGGTGAAATACTGCCTGATTCATGTATTGAAGAATTAAAACAATACGATGCTATTTACCTTGGTGCTGTGGGACATCCAGCCGTTGCCCCGGGTATTCTGGAAAAAGGGTTATTATTAAAACTTAGATTTGCCCTTGACCAGTATATCAATCTCAGACCCATAAAACTTTATCCAGGGGTAGAAACTCCTATCAAAGGTAAGGGACCGCAAGATATTGACTTTATTGTTGTTAGAGAAAACACTGAGTGCCTTTACTGCGGTGTCGGCGGTTTCTTAAAAAAAGGGACTCAGGATGAGGTGGCAACTCAAGAGGCAATATATACCCGCAAAGGAACAGAGAGATGTATCAGGTATGCCTTTGAAATTGCACAAAAAAGACCTCGAAAAAAACTTACCCTTTGTGATAAGTCAAATGTTTTGACTTATGGACATGACCTGTGGCAGCGAACATTCAAAGAGGTAGCAAAGGAATATCCGACTGTAGAATGCGATCATGCCTATGTGGATGCCACTTGTATGTGGATGGTCAAAAACCCGGAATGGTTTGATGTTATTGTAACTTGTAATCTGTTTGGTGATATTATTACTGACCTTGGGGCAATGGTTCAGGGTGGAATGGGTGTGGCCGCAGGAGGCAATATTAATCCAACAGGCGTATCCATGTTTGAGCCTATTCATGGCTCTGCCCCTAAATATACTGGTAAAAATAAAATAAACCCTATTGCCACCATTCTTGCAGGCTCCATGATGCTTGACTTTCTCAAGGAAGAAAAAACAGCAAGGCTTATAGAAGATGCGGTTATTAAGGTGCTTTCTGAGGGCTATTTGAAGGATCTGGCTGCCGGGAAAATGGGTATGTCTACCTCAGATGTTGGGGATCTGGTGGTAAAACTCATAGGAGAATTATGAAAAAATTACTCTGGGTAATCATTGTCTTCATGATAATTGGTGGTATCTATACATTGTATCACCTTTCAGAGAAACATGAGGACAAGAAAAAACAGATTGTACTGAAAAAAATCTACCTTGAGGTAGAAAAATATAGCCGGGAGATTGAGGCTGTTTGTAAAAAAACAGATAGTCTGGAGGAGATAAACAAGCTCATTCAGCACAGGATACTGTGGATAGCCACCATCGGTAAACCTGCGGCACCTGTTTTGATAAAAGAATTCAGAAACAAAAAGAAAGGCATAATATTCAGAATAGTTATGGCTGAACTATTAGCCATGACCATGAATCCTGAGGTTGTCCCTGAGGTTATTAAAGTAGCCAATGACCCTATTGAGTTAATGAAGATAAGAATAGCTGCTGTGGTTGTTCTGGGTAAGATAAATGATGAGTCTGCTGTTCTGGCATTGGAAGAGATGTTGAATAAAGAGGTGTTAGAAATTCAAATGCCAGCCGCATATTCCCTGGGAGAGATACGGAGTGAAGAGGCAATTGATATTCTTAATGAAAAATTGCTTAAGGGATGCTCCTCAGTGCTCGAAAAAGAGATAAAAATTGCCATTGCGAAGAAGGGAACAGTGAATAAAGATAAGGGTCCATGGTGGCCGGGGAAGGAAAAAAAGTGAAAGGAGTTATTCCATGAAAAAATATACTGTAGCCGTTGTTGGTGCGACCGGTGCTGTTGGACAGGTGATGAGAGAGGTATTGATCCAGAGAAATTTCCCGGTAGAAAGGGTAAGGTTTTTTGGGTATAGACGAGAGGGGCTGGAACTGGATTTCAAGGGTGAGAAGGTAATAGTTGAAAGATTACAGGATGGGTGTTTCAAGGGGATTGACATTGCCCTATTTTCTGCCGGAGCAAGCGTAAGCAAGGAATGGGCACCTAAAGCGGTTAAGGATGGGTGTATCGTTGTTGATAATAGCAGTGCCTTCAGGATGGATATTGATGTGCCATTAGTTGTGCCAGAGGTAAATCCCCATGCTGCGGCAAATCATAAGGGGATTATTGCCAACCCAAATTGTTCAACCATTCAGATGGTAGTAGCCTTAAATCCGCTTCATAAAGAGGCAAGGATTAAAAGAATTGTGGTTTCTACCTATCAATCAGTTTCAGGCACAGGCTCAATGGCTATAGAGGAATTAATCAATCAATCCAGAGCCGTGTTAGATGGAAGCGAGGTTGTAAAAAAGGTATATCCTCATCAGATTGCCTTTAATTGCCTGCCTCAGATTGATGTATTTCTTGATAATGGCTATACCAAAGAAGAAATAAAGATGATAGAGGAAACAAAAAAAATTATGGAGTCGCCAGAGATTGCGGTAACAGCTACTACTGTGCGGGTTCCTGTTTTTCGGTCTCACTCAGAGTCTGTAAATATTGAAACGGAGAAGAAATTAACCCCGGAAAGGGTAAGGGAGATACTGTCCAAAGCCCCAGGGGTAATAGTTGTTGATGATCTCATTAACAATAAGTATCCCTTAGCCATTGATGCCGAGGGAAAGGATGAAACCTTTGTGGGCAGAATTCGTGAGGATTTTTCTATTTGCTGTGGAGTAAATATGTGGATTGTATCGGATAATCTACGAAAAGGAGCTGCATCCAATGCGGTTCAGATTGCGGAGATATTGGTGGAAAAAGGATTGGTGTAAAGGAATCATTCAGGTATCAGGTAAAATGAGAAAAGGAGGAATTAAATCATGGAAAGTTTGAGACACATTGCAGAGAGTATTGAGGATCTTTACTTAAAGAAAGTTGCCCTTCGAGAGGTTATCCTGATTGAAGAAGGTCTGGTAAAATGGCAAACAAGGGCAGAAGAGATGAAAAAGAATGGTTGGTGTTTCATGGATGATAAAAAGGAATTATATAACCTTATCACAAAAGAAACCGAAGAAACACAAAGGGAGTTAAATTGTATTGATTTTTGGGTAGAAAGATGGAAGGATGATGTCTTTCACCAAAAACTTCAAGAGATAAACAAATCCCTTCTTCAACGGAAGGATAGGCAGATAAAAATTACACGATTTTTTGTGATGTCAAAAGAGGTTTTTGCCCGGGATAAGATTAAGGAAATAATCCGATCTCAACGACGGGATTTGATTTGCGAAGCTAATCGGGCTGAATTAGTAGTTATTCTCAGACATGAATTTAAGGAGTGGCAGCCTGAATTGTGTAAAAAATTACAACACCTTACCATCTTTGATGACAGTCTGGTGGTTTTGGAAAATACAGACCAGTTTGGTGAAACAACCGGTACGGGTCCGGTAATTGGTCGCAAGGTAACTGTCTCTGAAGAGGAGAAACGGGAAAAGGGTATTCAGGGGGGTGTAGATATATATTTAGAAACCATTGCTACCCTGAAAGAGCTTGCTACACAGAGGCATTCTTCAATCTTAAGGATTGTGTAATACTGGTGTATGGAAGATAATAACAAGAGGTAAAATTTGGACTATCTGGATTGTAACTACTCACCACAAAGGCATGAAAACACAAAAAGTTGATAAGTTGAATAGTTGATGGATTGATAAGTGGATGAATTGATAGTAAATGGTTATGAATTATGGATCTGTGTTCCTTTAACCTATAAACTCATCAACCTATCAACCTATCAATTTATGTGTTCTCCGTGGTGAATTACTTTGCTTGAGTAGTTACGATTTTTCTTCTTTTCTATCCTTTGTGTTCTTTGTGTCTTTGTGTGATTAATTCCGATTGCACAGCTCGAAGTATTCTCTGCGTTACTCTGCGGTTAGTTATG
>MNYI01000102.1 GCA_001873945.1 Candidatus Desantisbacteria bacterium CG2_30_40_21 | reverse complement strand
TGGAAGAGCCGTCGCTCAACGGATAAAAGGTACTCCGGGGATAACAGGCTGATCCCGCCCAAGAGTCCATATCGACGGCGGGGTTTGGCACCTCGATGTCGGCTCATCGCATCCTGGGGCTGAAGTAGGTCCCAAGGGTTGGTCTGTTCGCCCATTAAAGCGGTACGTGAGCTGGGTTTAGAACGTCGTGAGACAGTTCGGTCCCTATCTGTTGCGGGCGTAGGATATTTGAAGGGAGCTGCTCCTAGTACGAGAGGACCAGAGTGGACGAACCTCTATTGTACCAGTTGTTCCGCCAGGGGCATCGCTGGGTAGATATGTTCGGAAGGGATAACCGCTGAAAGCATATAAGTGGGAAGCCCACCCTAAGATAAGATATCCCGTGGTATTCAAGGTTATTTTAAGCTCTATCGTAAAGGTTCTTCGGAACTTTTATATCGGAGTAGCGAATAATTTTGATCCACCTTAAGACTCCTGGGAGATCACCAGGTTAATAGACTGCAGGTGTAAGCACAGTAATGTGTTCAGCCGAGCAGTACTAATCAGTCGTGTGGCTTGATCATGCTATCTTATATTGTTTCTAATATGTAATTCAAATTGCTATTTATGTTCGTTTGTTCATTATTCACTCGTAGGGACATCCCCTTGTGGGTGTTTGTGTTTTACTTTGCGACAATTCGTTATGTTTTGCGGACAGGGACGAGCCTTGTCTCTACAATAATAACAAACCATAGGCATGGATGTCAATATGTAGTAATTTAGGTTATGTAAGTAGCCAGTCATCAATTTTTAATACTGATAGCTGAAGGTTTCCATAATTAAATATGTAATAAATATTCCCGGTGACCAGAGCGGAGGGGCCACACCTGATCCCATCCCGAACTCAGAAGTTAAGCCCTCCAGCGCCGATGGTACTGCATTGGAGACGATGTGGGAGAGTAGGACGTTGCCGGGGATTTTTTATGTCCAGATTGAGACAGCAGTGGTTACTGTCGCATGTTACTCATAGTCAAATGCAGTTACGGTTGTGGTTCGGGTTGAGCCAGTAGTAATTGCTGGAGGAATTTATGTTGCGTAAAGTTATTTGCTTTTTGGTGATGATATTAGCAAGTGTCAGCGTATCATTTGCTCAGGATATGGAAGTTAATAGTACATCAACATCGTTTGCACTTGATGGGATACAAACGAAGTCTTATCTGCAACCATCCATCCCCCCCTTGCCTCAAGAGAGGGCACCTCAGATTGTTTCCAAAAAAAATATTAAAATATTTGGCCGTGAGATATTCGATAATGCACCACCCTTGATTGAACCAGTAGTTGATGCGTCTGTGGGACCTGATTATATTATTGGTCCTGGCGATAATCTGATTGTTGAATTATGGGGTAAGCTTGAGGCTGCATATAATCTGGTTGTGGATCGGGATGGGAAGGTGTTTATTTCCAATATCGGTGCTATTTATGTCTACGGACTTTCATTTACCCAGCTTCAAAATCTCTTGCAGGATAAATTTTCTAAGGTGTACAGTAATTTCAAGATGAATGTAACACTTGGTAAGCTTCGGACAATCAAGGTATTTGTTGTCGGTGAAGCAGCAAAGCCCGGTGCCTATTCCTTAAGTTCTTTATCTACAGTATTTAATGCCCTTTATGCGGCTGGCGGGCCTGGTATTGAGGGTTCCATGCGGAACATAAGGCTGATACGGGAGAATAAGGTAATAGATACTATTGACTTGTATAAGTTTTTACTTGAAGGGGATAAATCCCATGACATGAGGCTTTGTTCAGGGGATACAATCTTTGTGCCCATAAGGGGTCCATTGGTTGGGGTAGCTGGTG
Source organism: Candidatus Desantisbacteria bacterium CG2_30_40_21 (assembly GCA_001873945.1). Classification (GTDB taxonomy): domain Bacteria; phylum UBA9089; class CG2-30-40-21; order CG2-30-40-21; family CG2-30-40-21; genus CG2-30-40-21. The sequence continues at coordinate 1,475 of MNYI01000102.1, read as the reverse complement.
AAATAACAAGACCTGCTATGTATGAACTAAAGGGAAGCACTACAGTAGGCGAGTTGCTCAAACTATCTGGTGGGGTTAAATCTACGGGCTATTTGCATCGAATTCAGATAGAACGCCTCCAGCATCATGAGGGAAATACCATAGAGGATATAGATCTGGATGCCCTTGAAAGAGATAAAACAAAGGATATGGGTGTATTTGATGGGGATTTTGTGTTAATATTTCCTATATCAGGGCAGGAATATAAGTTTGTAGAATTGGTTGGCATGGTTCTGCGTCCAGGGAGATATGAATTAAAGGAAAAGATGAAGGTAAGCGATCTGCTTGATGCAGGCAAACTATTGGAAGAGGCGTTCGTAGAAAAAATAGATGTCATTAGAACATATAAGGATAAACGGCAACAAGTTATATCTGTTAATCTGCGTGATATTCAAGGAAAGGATTTAGAACTTCAGGAATGGGATAGGATTGTTGTTTATTCTTCATGGGATATGAAACCAAGGGATAGGGTGAGTATTTCTGGATTGATTAAGGCACCAGGGTCTTATGATTTGCTTGAGGATATGACAGTAGGTGATATTATTTGTCAGGCAGGCGGGATAACAAAGGCAGATGAAATTATCCATGTTGAAATTATCCGCACAACTCGGACAGGACAGGTAGAGGTGATACCTGTTGATATCAATGATGTGCTTGACAGGGATAGGGATACCCCGCTGCAACAATTTGATCATATTTATGTCTATTCTGTATTTGAACCTGAATTAGCCCCTGTGGTAAGGATAACCGGTCAGGTAATGAAACAGGGTATGTATTCATTTAGTAATGGGATGCGGGTATCTGATCTTATTGTCCGAGCCGGTGGGTTAGAAAAGAGTGCTACATTGCTTAATTGCGAACTTTCTCGAATGATAAGGAATGAGGAAGGGGTATCATTTATCCATATGCCTGTAGATCTTGGGAAGGCAATGATAGGGGGAACAAATGAGGATATTCTTCTCAAGGAGTATGATAATCTATTTATTCGTCAGATACCCCAGTGGCGGATAGTAGATACAGTGGTTGTTGCAGGTGAGGTGGTATTTCCTGGAATATATGCTATAGCCGAGAATGAAAGATTGACCTCTGTTCTGGAGAGAGCAGGGAAGTTTACTAAGGATGCATTCTTGCCAGGGGCAATATTCATCAGACAATCTGTAAAAGAGCAGCAAAAGCATGAAATAAAGGATAGATTTTTAGCTCAGGAAGAAGTGATTTTGGCTCAAGAAGAGACAGAATTGGCAAGTCAAAATCTGTTACCAGAAGAATTAGCCAAAAAGCAGGAAGCATTAGATAATAAAAGAAAATTATTGAAATTATCTATGTTCATGCTACCAAAGGGTAGAATAGTACTAAGGTTTGCCAAACTTGAAAAATTAAAGAACTCTCGAAATGATATTATCCTCCATGATGGGGATTCCCTGTTTATTCCCAAA
>MNYI01000076.1 GCA_001873945.1 Candidatus Desantisbacteria bacterium CG2_30_40_21 | reverse complement strand
TAAGGCAGCAATTCTCATTATGGATTTTCAGATTCACCACAGAGACACGGAGGCACGGAGAATAATTTAAAAAAACAAGCTGACGGAATGCAAATTTTTATAAATTCACAGAATAATGCTTCAAATTTCCAAAAATCTGCGTTCAGCCACATTCAAATAAGAGATTTGTCCTTCGATTTTCCTCTGTGTCTCCGTGTCTCTGTGGTGAGTTGTTATGTGTTTATGCGGTAAAAATGTCATAATGAAAATTGCTGGATTCTGCGAGAAAACCCTTGCATTTTCAAAACACATGTGATATAATTCAATTTATACCGGGGCGTAGCGTAGCTTGGCTTAGCGCACCAGCCTGGGGGGCTGGGGGTCGCTGGTTCGAATCCAGTCGCCCCGACCATAATGCGCCCGTAGCTCAGATGGAAGAGCAACGGTTTCCTAAACCGTTGGCCGGAGGTCCGAATCCTCTCGGGCGCACCAATTTCAAGGACAATACTATGGAAGAAAAAATCGTAGTTCAAGATGTTGAAAAAGAAAGATACGCCTCGTTTTCATTTATTCCCTGGTGGGATCAGGAAAAAATAAAAAAAAGCAGGGTAATGGTTGTGGGCGCTGGTGCTCTGGGAAATGAGGTTCTGAAAAATTTAGCCTTAATTGGAATAGGAAACATCTTTCTTATTGATTATGATAAAATAGTTAATGCTGATCTTACCCGATCTGTATTGTACAGACAGGAGGATGAGGGAAAGGATAAGGCAGCTATTGCTACAGAAAGGATCAGGCAGATAAACCCTGATGTCCTCATTCAATATATTTCTGGGGATGTGATCTGGGATATAGGGCTGGGACTTTTTCGGCAAATGGATGTTATCATTGGCTGCGTAGACAATCGTGAAGCAAGATTGTTCATTAATCAAGCCTGCTGGAAGGTAAATAAACCATGGATAGATGGGGGGATAGATGTTCTTAATGGGGTAGTAAGTGTCTTTATTCCGGGTCAAGGTGCCTGTTATGAATGTACCTTGACAGATATGGATTATAAAATTCTGGGAGCAAAGTATTCTTGCCCGCTTCTCAGGTATCAGGATTTGACCTCTGGCAAGGTGCCAACAACCCCAACTACTGCTGCTATTATTGCCGGGCTTCAGGTACAGGAAACCCTCAAGTTGCTTCATCAAATGAATGTTCCGTCAGGCAAGGGAATAATTTTCAATGGCTTTACCTATGAATCATATCTGGTTGAGTATCCGGAAAAAAAGAATTGTTTAAGCCATGAACGCTATCAACCGATAATAGAGATAAACCACGATTCTTCTATTACCTTTGGACAGTTGTTGACCATTGCAGAGGGTTATTTGGGGAAAGGGTCATTTTTAGAATTAGACCGTGATATTATCTGGAGGCTTGAGTGTAAGGAATGTAATTATCAGAAATTATTATTACGAGTTCTGGGTAAGGTTACCTTTGAAGAGGGTAGCTGCCCTGAATGTAACAAACCTTGCCATCTGGAGATGAGGCATATTATTACCAGAGATGATGATCTGTTGCTTGATAAGACCCTTGCACAGGTAGGAATACCAGATTTACATATCATTGCTGTTAGAAGGGATGAAGAGGTTTGCTATCTTGAGCTAAAGGGGAGATAAAAGGACGATAGTGGAGGTTGTGTAATCACCCCATTCAAGGTTCATGGAGGGACTAAATTAAACATGGGAATAGGAGATTGGATAAAAAAACTTACAGGTAAACAGATACCTACCCGCGTGCTTGTTGTTATTTCTACCAATCCTGTAGAGTGTGCATATTGCCATACTCCGATAAAAACAGGGAGTTATGTTGTTCAATGTCCGTTTTGTTATGTTGTTCATCATGCAGCATGTTGGGAAGAAGGAAAGGGTTGTGGTGTGTTTGGATGCAAATGCTCTCCAAAGAGGAAGGGCTAATCGGGAATTTTGGAGGTAAAAAATGCGAGTTGTTAGTGTAGAAATAGAAGATGTTACTGGTGCCAAAAGGCAGCGAGCAGATATTCCAGATGATATTCCGTTAAAACGGGTGTTAACCGCTTTAGTTACCAAGATGAAGCTTCCAGCCGTTAGCCCAAGTGGCTCACCCTTAAATTATCAACTGCATCATAAAGCCTCCGGCAGGTCATTGAGTGAGAGCGATACCTTGTCAAATGCCGGGATACGGGATGGGGCAGTGTTGAAGATTCATCCGGTGGTGGTGGCAGGGTAAGGAGAGACAAGGGCTTTCATGTGGAGGGAATTCGATAGAATGATTACAAGAGAGGTCATTAAAGATGAAATAGATAGAGTTCAGGACAAGGATTTGGAAGTGTTGTATCGAATTATTAATGCCTTGGAAAACTCACTTGATTTGACAGGAGTAACTTGCTCAAGTACGGTAAAAACTCTAAAATGGGAGAAATTTATTGAGACTACCTATGGATGCTTATTCGATGATCCGATTGAAAGAGGAAAACAAGAACAATATGAAGTGCGTGAGGTTATTGCATGAGATACTTACTTGATACCAATGTATGCATTCAGTATCTGAATGGACGATCTGAAGGGATACGACAACAGTTAAACCAGAGGACTCCCGAAAAGATCGTGCTGTGTTCAGTTGTTAAGGCTGAGTTGTTCTATGGTGTCTTGAAAAGTAAAAATCCGACAAGAAATCTGGAAAGACAACTTCAGTTCGGAGGATATTTTGTATCCTTACCATTTGACGACAAGGCAGCAGAAGTATACGGCCAAATTCGTGTCCAATTGGAAAAACGAGGAACTCCAATTGGCCCAAATGACTTGATGATTGCGGCTATTGCGGTGGCCAATGATGTAGTTTTGGTTACACACAATACCCGTGAATTTGGTCGAATTGAGCACTTGAAATTTGAGGATTGGGAAAGGTTTGAGTCAAGCCTTAAGTATTGAATTCACGAGGTGTACAATGTATCAATCTCCAAGAATGCTTCGATTGGAAGAAGATTATCGAAGCATACAAGAACTTATTAAAAAAAGCAAGTTTATCACCTTTGAAGCCTTTGGTAATCCACCAGAGCGGTATATTGTTACTTATACCTGCCGGGGCATTAAACTTGATGCCTTGAGTAAAAAGATTATTCCTACTAACTTCCATCAAGTGGAAATTTATCTGCCGACTACCTATCCACGAGTAAAACCAAACTTAGAATGGTTAACCTTTATATATCATCCAAATATTGGCTCAAATCGTCATGTGTGTCTTGGCGGTTGGGCACCATCTGAAACATTGGACAGGCTCTGTGTCAGGCTCGGAGAAATGATTCAGTATAAGAATTATGATGAATTTGATTCCTTAAATGTTTCTGCCGCTACATGGGCATTGCAGAATAAGGATAAACTACCTATTGATACCAGACAGTTGGAAGAAAACAAGGTAGATATGGGAAATCCTTATGAGGTTAAATTTTCGTAGAGGCGCCATACATAACGCCTCTACCTACAAGGAGACAACCGCTATGTCCATACCTGAAAAAGATGGAATAGAATTAATTCAGCTTCGCGGAGAAACAATTGCAGCCAAACCGGAGAATGGGATTATGCCCATTCATGATTCAAATTGTGTTGTCAGGCTACAGGTAGATGATTCGAGAGCAAACCTGAAGATATTTATGGCTGTTAATGTCTTTGAAGAGATATTGGAGTATTCAAAACAGGATATTTCTAAGGAATTGGGTGGTGTTCTGATAGGAGAATATAGCCGGGAAAATAAGGCAGAATTTATCAAGATATCAGACTTTTTGCCGGCAAAACATACAGAAAATGATGGAGCACACATCAAGTTTACCCCTGAGGCATGGAGTACTATTGATGTAGAGCTGAAGGCTAAACGATTTTGGAATAAAAGAATTGTTGGCTGGCATCATACTCATCCAGGATGGGGGGTATTTCTTTCTGAGGACGATATGTTTATTCAAAGGAATTTTTTTGATTTATCATGGCAGATAGCCTTAGTTATTGATCCAATTAAGAATAAACAGCAAATATTTGTTTGGAATGAAGAAAATATCGTCAAGACTAAAGAGTTTTATTTCTATGCCTCTAAGGATAATGCACAAGAAACAAAATCTATATATGCTACAGAAGGCATAAAAGAAGTGGCTGAAAAGGTTAATAATGAAAATAGAGATACTGCTCTATCTGCTAATTCATTAAACAAGTTATGGCTGACAGGTATTGCAGGTTTTTTTGCTGGGGTTAGTCTGGTATGGATGATATGGAAGATATAGGGGAAAATTCAGGCACAAAGGCACAAAGGGTTGATAGGTTGATAGGTTGATGGGAAATGTTTAGGAATTATGTCTTTGTGTTTCATCAACTCATCAACCTATCAACTTATTTTCTAACGCGCCTATAGAGGCACAAAGTGGAAGAAAATTCAACAACAAATATTAAACTTCACGAAATGTATGCGGTCAATCCCGTGGAAGGGGTGATGCCATCTTCTCAACCAAATGAGTTTATTGTTTCTTCATGGGGAAATGTAGACAATAAAGACATGGCTATCTTTGTAGATATGGCTGCCTTAATCAAGGTGTATCGTCATGCTAAATCATCTTCTCAAAAGGAAGTTGGAGGTTTTCTTATTGGGTATCCTATGCTGGAGAAAGAAAAATTGTTTGTGCAAATAACAGATGTTACCCCTGCTCAACATGTACGATCCACAGGAGAAGCCCTATCGTTTAGTCATCAGACATGGAAGATGCTTGATTGCCAAATGAGTGAGCGGTTTAGGGATAAATATGTGCTTGGCTGGTATCATACACACCCAGGCATTGGACTATTTCTGTCCCCATACGATACCTTTATTCACAACCACTTTTTCTCCCTCTTCTGGCAGATAGCCCTTGTTATTGATCCAGCTACGGAAAATCATATGTTTTTTTCAAAAAAAAATAAAAAATTAGCAGAATCAGGAAATTATTTTTATACTCAAAGAACTGAAGATAATGCCAGATCATTAAAAAGAATGACAGATCGTCTTAAAATAGCCCAAAAAAGAGAACGAAGTGGACGATATAAGAGACATAGTATGGCAGGGTAGGGTACGGAGGAAGGAAGGTGTAGCACAGACATTCTTGTCTGTGTCTGTTGTATGATTATTAGAATCACAGACAGGAATGTCTGTGCTACTACCCGAACAGGAGGTTCTGTCCATGGCAAAACAAAACAGAAAATTAGAACCAACAGTAATTCTTTGTTTCAACCTCATCTGTCCGGAAGGGGAAGAGGATGCTGTTAATATAAGGGATGGGTTTGATTCGCTGATAGATATGGTGTTAGATAGAATTCCGGATGCTAAGGATAATGTTATTAAAGCCAAAGATGGGATGATAACCATTCCCTTTTCAGCCGAAGAGATTGCCTCTGGATTAGTCAAGGCAATTAACACTGCCCTGGAGATACAATCGTTATGGTTGAATTCCCCTGTCCATTTAAGCCGAAAAAAAAAGAAAAAGGAATTAATTAATCTGTCCATAGCCATTCATCAGACAGCTTTTCCTGGTGGAAAACCGGGGGGGTTTGGATTAGAATGTGTCGCTGCCCTCTGGAGTCTTGCTCAAAGGGAATCAGAAAAGGATAAAAACACAAAAATATTCCTGAGTCGTGATGGATATGATGTTCTGGAGGCTACCTCCAGATTGGACTCTGAGTTGAATTTTATAAACCTTGGCATTCAAAATTTTGAAGATATACCCCCTATGACTGTGTATGAGATACGAAAGAAGGGAGAACAGGACGGAAAGGAAGAAGAATTAATAAAAACCTTTTTGGAAGGGGTTCCCTGTGCTTTGGGATTTGTAGGTAGAGAAATAGAACTACGCAAACTTCAATCATTATTGAAAATAAACAATACAGCCATGGTCTGCGGCCTGCCCGGTATGGGCAAAACAGCATTGTGCTCAAAACTTGCCTCATTGATTCAAGATACACATAAAGTGTTTTGGATAACACTTCACGAGGATATTACAGAAGAGATAATACTTGTCCAATTAGCTGCATTTCTGGCTGAGGCTGGAGATAAGACCCTCAAAAGGGCTCAAAATTCAAGCATGGATAAAAAGATACAGGCATTAATAAGCAGCTTAGAGAAAAACAAATATGCCCTTTTCTTTGATCTGGAAGGATATACCGTCAAGGATGATCCGATAAAGGCTATCCTGTCTGCCCTTGACAGGGAATTGAAACAGTCAATGGTTGTCTTTATTGTTCCACGAAAGGTAGAATTTTTAGAACGCTCATCCCTCGAACCTGTTTCGTTGGGTGAATTAAATCACGGAGAGATAATTCAATTTTTTAAAGTCAGAGAGCAGGAGGATCTACCGGAAAGGATCATGAAAGAAATTATAGAAAAAGTTGGTGGAAATCCATACATCTTAAAACACTTTACAGGCTTGATTCAACGATATTGGTATGACCCCGAAGAATTGGTCAATCAACTTCCAAGATATAGGGAAGAGGCGGAAAAATATCTTCTGGAACGGCTATTTTCCGAAGCCTCTCTGGAGGAAAAAAACCTTTTATTTCTACTCTCCCTGTTAAGAAAGCCCACAGATGATACCATGGCAAAGGAAATATACAGGCTTTCAGACTTTGAGGAAAGGATAAATTCTATTCTTGGTTTTTTTGTGTTTACCATCTATCCAGATAACAAGTATATAGTCCATTCCATTACCAAAAAAATAGCTCTGTTACAGGAAAGGGATGTCAGGCGAATTCATCAACAGATAGGTGATTGTTTTAATAACTTGTTAAATACCAAAAATGCAGATAAGGATATTTATAGTTATCTTGAAACCCATTATCATTATTTTGAATGCGGCTGTATAAATGAGTCATTTGAGATAATATTCCATAATTTGGAGGCATTGATTAAGTCAGGTTATCCAAAAACCATAGAACAGTTATTAAATAAATATACCCCTTTAATCCTTAAGCCAGAAAATTGGGTTAATCTATGGCAATGCAAGGGGATTATTGCAGAATCCATGTCTGATTTTACACGGGCACAAGGGTTCTATCAGGAGATGCTTATGGCTGCAGAAAAGATTATGTTCCATGTAGGACGAATTCACAGCCTGATGTTTCTGGCAAGAAATTCATTCTCTATTGGAGAGGTAACAGAGGCTATCGAAACCCTTAATAAGGCTTGCCAATTATCCGAACGGATTGAGGATAAAGACCTTATGGCAGAGGTGTACCGAAAGCTATCAGAATATTATCTGGATGCAGGAAATAGTCAAAAATCCAAAGAGTGGGCTGAAAAAATAGAGCAATTGTCAGCGGAAAAAATTGAAACAGGAAAGGAGTGGATATATTAAAATGTCGCAGTTAGGTGTAAATATTGATCATGTCGCAACCATAAGACAGGTAAGGGGTGGAAAAGAGCCTGACCCGGTAAAGGCTGCATTAATTGCCGAATTAGCCGGATGTGATAGCATTGTTTGCCATCTTCGTGAGGATAAAAGGCATATTCAGGAAAGGGATGTCCGTCTACTTAAGGAATTGGTACAAACCAAGTTAAATTTAGAGATGGCTGCCACCGATGCCATGGTAAAATTTGCCTTAAATATTAAACCCAATCAGGTTACCTTAGTTCCAGAGAGACGGGAAGAGCTAACCACTGAAGGGGGGCTGGATGTTATCAGCCAAAGGGAAAAAATCACAGCTATTGTCTCTCTTCTTCAAGAACAAAAGATATTGGTTTCCCTTTTTATTGAGCCTGACATCGCTCAAATCAGGGCTTCAGCAAAAACAAATGCAATGATGATTGAGATCCATACAGGTCAATATGCAAATTCAATTAATCCTGAAGAAGAATTAGAAAAGATTGTTGAGGCTGTATCTTTTGCCAGAAAACAAGGGCTGAGAGTAGTGGCCGGACATGGACTAACCTATCGCAATACAGCACAAATAGTTGCTATTACAGGGATAGAAGAGCTGAATATCGGGCACAGCATTATCTCCCATGCTCTCTTTGTAGGGCTTGATGAAGCAGTGAGGGAGATGTTGGAGATAGTGAGAGGGTAGGAGGTTAATAAATTATGAACGGTAGGGCAAAGAGTTTCTTTATTGCATCTGAAAAGGATATTAAATCGGGCAAAACAACAGATGTGTGTTTTAAGAAAACCGTAGAGATACTGCAAAAGGCTAAATGCAGTAAGCAGGTGAAGGCAGAGGTCCGGGTATCATCCCTGCCGGAAAACTATTCCTGGGCAGTACTCTCAGGCATAGAAGAGGTTATCTGCCTGCTTTCAAATCTCAAGGCAAATATTCAGGTTTTAGCAGAGGGGACAATATTTAAGGAAGAGATGCCTGTTCTATCAATAATTGGAGAGTATACAGAATTTGCTATGCTGGAAACAGCCATCTTAGGACTTTTATGTCAATCGTCAGGGATTGCAACCAAAGCGGCGCGGTGTCGGATTGCAGCCGGACAACGGACTCTCTTAAGCTTTGGAGCAAAGCGAATGCACCCAGCCTTGTCACCCATGATAGACAGAGCAGCGTTTATTGGTGGGTATAATGGCGTATCCGTAATAAAGAGTGCCGAAATGTTACAAGAAAAGCCACAAGAAACAATGCCCCATTCTTTAGTCCTTGTGTTGGGCAGTTCCGAGGAAGCTTTCAGATTATTTCATGAAACCGAGTCAGCAAAAAAAATTGTCCTGATAAATACCCTTGGAGATGAAAAATTTGAGGCGATTAAGGCAGCACAAATCCTTGGCAATGACCTTTTTGCCCTGCAACTTGATACCAATGATTCAAGACAGGGAAATTTTAAGAAAATCCTGGAAGAGGTACGATGGGAGCTTGATTTAAGGGGTTTTAACCATGTAAAACTCTTTGCCAGTGGCGGATTAGATGAATACAGTATCCAGAAATTAAACCCTGTAGCTGATGGATATGGCGTGGGGACAGCCTTGAGCAATGCCCCGGTAATTAATTTTAGCATGGATATTATTGAAATAGAGGGTGTTCCTATGGCTAAACGAGGTAAAATGTCTGGTTCAAAAGCTGTGTATCGATGTACAAATTGCTATCAAACAAAGGTTGTCTCCATGCAGAAGGATATTCTTCCCAGTTGTTCCTGCAATGGAAGATTACAGTCATTACTACTTCCAATCATGACAGATGGAAGGTTAGAAAGACAAATTCTATCTCCACAAGAGATAAGAACTTATGTGCTGAATCAGTTAGGGAATATGAAGCTTGGTTTGTAAATTCAAGGGGCGTTCTTCTTCCAGAAAAAATACTTCGGTGAGACAATTGTGTAAGTAAGGAATCAAGAAAAAATAAGTTGTACATCAAGAGTCACTCAAGTCGTTTGGCTGGCAAGGCGTGAGAAGCGAGCATACTACTGTTCATAAGCGACGAACAACGAAGCCAGCCAAGACGAATTGATGACACGACTCCTGCAAGTTATTTTTCTCCGGCGACTAAGCATTCAGGTAGTGTAAGAAAAGGTGATATATGATTAATAAAATTATTATTGGCGTATTTCTTTGTTTGTTGCTTTTTTCTTCCCAGTCATGGGCATCCCGAATTGCTGTCCTTGAACTTGAGGATATAAGTCCTCAAGTGGCTGTGGATGGTAAAGACACGGTCAGAAAACTCCTTGAAAATGTTTTATCTCAGGATAATACTGTGTTAGACAGGGCATCTGTGGATAAGATATTGACAACAACGACAATACAGGCTGTTGGGGAGATTACCAGACAAAAGGCATATATACTTGGCAAGATTTTGGATGTAGATATGCTGGTTGTGGGAAATTTTATACAGCATGATGATTCTGTGATAATTAATGCCAGCTTTATTGATACCGGCAGAACAGATTTAGCAGGGATGAAAGGGAAACTACTGGATTTATTTTTGTCAAGGTATGAGTTAAGGTGTCAGATAAAACAAGCAAAGGGACGGGATGTCATCCTGAATATTGGAAATCTGTCTGGACTGGCAAGTGATGATATGCTCGATGTTTTTCACAAGGGTGAAAAAGCAGGCATGTTGCAAATAGCGAAAGCCTCCCAGCAGGAGTGTACCGCTATATTGGTTAAGGGTAAGATTGTGAGGACAGGGGATGAGGTAAGAAAGGTGCCCGTAGTCTGGGGCAAGAATAATCGGGAGATAATAATTACCTCAACACCAGCTCCATCACAAATAACTATAAATGATAAAGGGATTGGATATACCCCGCTTTTATTCAAAAATAATAAGAACGAAATAACCATCAAGATTAACAAACCTGATTATCATCCCTATGAAGAGATGCTTCAATTCTTTAATCCAAACTACTCCCTTTTGAACCTTTCTTTGATACTCATATCCCTTCAGGAAAAACCGAAGGAGATACCAGTATCAGGCTCACTCCTGATTACATCTGAACCCTCTTCAGCCTATGTTTATCTGGATGGAGTATTAAAAGGAATAACGCCCCTGTTGGTTGCTGATATTGCCCCACAAAGATATTCACTTAAGGTGGCGAAATCAGGGTTTGCCACAAAAAGAAGGAAAATTATTGTGGAGAGTGGGCAGCAGACAAAGGTTGGTTTTTTCTTAAGAGAAACGATTGCCCCTCAAAAGCCGGCCTTGCCCTCTCTGGAGCTTTTGTCTATTCAAACCAATAACATGGTTTTGTCCGGAGAATGTTTTTTGGCTGCAAGGTATCCGGAGCTATTTATCCTTAAACTTGGTTTACCGCTTGAAGGGATGGAGATACGGATGGCCGGGCTGGGCATTGGGTTAAAGCATCGGCTTACTAAGGATACAAGCATGGATATTTATTATAATTTTTACGATGCCAGAAAAAAGGAGAAAGTAACACAGCAGGGGGTTTCTTTAGTGACGGGTTATCCATTAAAATCAAGATTTTTTGAGGGGGATGTCTGCCTTGGGGGCGGATATTATTCTGAAAAGGGATACAGGGGATTTGGCGGGATAGAGATACCCATTGTTGTCGGGGTGTATAATTTAATGCTGGAGGCTGATACGGTTGAGGGATGGGCAGTCGGGTTTAAGGAAATATTTAAAAATGGGGCAGAAGTTGTTTTTGGTGCTGGTAAAGATATAAAGGGTAAAGCAAGGTATGATATGACTGTATCGTATCAAGGTGGAAAAAGGCGGGAATAAAACAAGGGAATTGGGGGCAGATGCCTCCACTTTAATATTTAGGGTCTGTCACGAAATAACCCTTACACTCCCTTACCCGTTTGCCTCTGAAACCCCAGCATCGCCAAAGGTTGCCATCTGTGTCAATATCTTCACCCCAGCATCAACAATACCCATAGCCAATGCTGCACCCGTACCCTCACCAAGCCTCATCTGCAAATCCAGGACAGGACAAAGCCCTATCATTTTCAAGGCTGCCTGCTGTCCTTTTTCCACAGAGGTATGGCCAGCAATCATATATCGTACGGTTATAGGGTTCAGGATATACGCAATCAAGGCAGCAGCCGTAGAGATAAATCCATCAATAACCACCGGCTTTTTAGCAGCGGCTGAGGCAAGAATTATCCCACACAGCCCGCCTATCTCAAACCCGCCAACCTTAGCCAGAACATCAATCCCATCTGTTGGATCAGGCTGGTTTATAGCCAATGCCTGCTTGATAACAGCTACCTTATGCAGCCAGGCAGCGTCGGAAATCCCTGTTCCCCTGCCAGTCACATCTTCTACTGCTACACCAGTTATTGCAGCAACAATGGCTGATGAGGGTGTGGTATTGCCAATGCCCATATCACCACATCCGCAGATATCCAATCCATTAGCCGCAAGCTCTTCCTCAAAGGCTTCAATCCCTCGTTCAATACAAAGGATCGCTTCTTCGCGGCTCATAGCTGGACACTTGGAGATATTCTTTGTCCCATAACCAACCTTTTTTATTACCAACCCTGGTTGTGGTGAAAGGTCAACAGCAACACCCATGTCAACCACAATCACCCTGGCACCCACATGGTTTGCCAGAACATTTATCCCTGCCCCGCCACGAAGAAAGTTATAAACCATCTGTGGTGTAACATCTACAGGAAAAAGACTCACCCCTTCCTCACATACCCCATGATCACCAGCCATGGTAAAGATAATCTTTTTTTCAAGGCACGGGGTCAATGTACCGACAATTGAGACTACCTGTTTTGCCAATTCCTCCAGCCTGCCGAGACTGGCCTGTGGTTTGGTCAAATTGTCAAGCCTTCTCTGTGCTATTTCCTTAAGGGAGGAATTAACCGGTTGTATTTGTGCCAATGTTTTTGATAGCTTTTCCATTATTTTACACCTCATTTGTATCGTTATCAAGCATCATTATAACACAAAAGAAAAGTTTCCGCAACAATAATTTTCCCCCTACGGGTCGTCCTGCAGGAGATGAAACCTTTGCGACAAGGTTAGAAGAATTATTGGGACGAACATTAAGACCAAAAGCGATAGGAAGACCCAGAAAATGATAAAAAACGGGTGCTGTCCCCGGTTTTCTCCCAAAATAATATTTGTGTCCAGCAATTCTCATTTTGAAAAAATATAGGGAAAGAGGATATTTTTTAATAAATAGGAATGAATAAATAGGAATAAATAGGGACAGCGACCATTTATTTAGTTTTTACATGGTCTTCCTCTATAGTTTTCCCATTAATACTCGTTCCAACTAATTTTTCTAATTTTATCACAAACCCTTCGATTCCAGCAGATCGTCCTGTCTATAGTACAAGTTTAATCCGCTCTATTATCTCCTTTCCTTTAACCATAAATAGA
>MNYI01000128.1 GCA_001873945.1 Candidatus Desantisbacteria bacterium CG2_30_40_21 | reverse complement strand
GAATACGACCGTTGATTCTCTCGATAGCTTGAAATCGCAAGGGTTTGAGGCTATCATGATTGCTGTTGGTGCTCATGTAAATAAAGGCATGGGTGTACCCGGTGAGGACATGAATGGGGTTCTGTCCGGCATTTCCTTCCTACGGGATGTAAATATTGGCAACAAGGTGGACATTTGCGGCAAGAGGGTGGCGGTGGTTGGCGGCGGCAATGTAGCCATAGATGCTGCCAGAGTGGCTGTGCGACTTGGGGCAAAAGAGGTAAGCATCATCTACAGGCGTTCTAAGGATGAAATGCCTGCTGATGTGCATGAGGTTGTAGCCGCACAGGAAGAGGGCGTTAAAATACACCTGTTGGCAAATCCTACTAAGATTATTGGCAGGAATAACAGGGTTGAGGGCGTGGAATGTATCAGGATGGAGCTGGGTGAACCTGACTCAAGTGGTCGAAAAAAGCCGGTGCCAATTAAAGGCTCGGAGTTTGTGATAAATGTTGACATTGTTATCCCGTCCATAGGACAGGCATCTGACCTGAGTTGGCTACAGACAAAGGCAACCAAATGGGGCACGATTGAGGTTGACTCGGAAACATTGGCTACCAGCATAGATGGTGTGTTTGCTGGTGGGGATGCTGTTTCTGGTCCTGCATTTGTGGTGGATGCCATTAAGGCTGGACATGTGGCTGCTAAATCAATCTCTCGGTATCTGCGTGGTATGGATCTTAAACAAGGCAGAGAGAATAAAAAAGCTGGCGTGGTGAAGGATGTACCGCTTGATGGAATTAGCAAGATAGCCAGACAGAGAATGGCAGAAATGGATGTCCAGAAAAGGATTGCTGGACATGCTGAGGTTGCCCTTGGTTTTACGGAAGAGCAGGCAAGGCTTGAGGCACAAAGATGCCTTTCATGTGGTATTTGTTCAGAGTGTTATGAATGTGAACAGGTGTGTCAGGCAAAGGCAGTTGATCATACACAAACTTCACTGCTTGAAGAGATATTGGTTGGTGGCATTGTTCTTGCCCCGGGTGTTGAAACCATTTCGCCAGAGGTGCGGGAAGAGTATGGCTATGGATATTATCCAAATGTTGTTACCAGCCTTGAGTTTGAGAGATACCTTTCTGCATCAGGTCCTACGACCGGTCATATTCAGCGTCCTTCAGATAACAAAGAACCAAAAAAAGTTGCATGGATTCAGTGCGTTGGCTCTCGGGATGAAGAGCGGAAATATTGTTCCTCAGTATGCTGCATGTATGCCACCAAAGAGGCTATCATTGCTAAAGAGCATGCTCATGGGCTTGAGCCAACCATATTTTTTATGGATATTCGTGCCTTTGGCAAGGGGTTTGATAGCTATTATGAACGGGCAAAGAATGAATATGGTGTTCGTTATATACGGTGTATGGTGTCTACTGTTAAAGAAAACCCAAATACCCATAACCTGATGATGCGTTATGTGGCAGAAAATGGTAAGTTGGTTGAGGAAGAATTTGATATGGTTGTTCTGTCTGTTGGATTAAAGCCATCACCCTCGACACAAGAATTGGCAAACAGGCTTGGGGTAAATCTAAACCAGTATGGTTTTTGTACCACAGATACCCTGACACCAATAAATACCTCTAATCCCGGTATTTTCGTTTGCGGTGCCTCTTCAGAGCCAAAGGATATACCAGAGACAGTGATGCAAGCCTCAGGTGCGGCAGCGTGTATTGGAGAATTACTTGGCGATGTCCGTGGTAGTGAAATTATCCGCAAAGAATATCCGACTGAAACAGATGTCTGTGGACAGGATGCAAGAATTGGTGTCTTTGTCTGTAGGTGCGGAATAAATATTGCCGGTGTGGTTGATGTCCCCCTTGTTGCAGAATATGCCGCCAGCCTATCGAATGTGGTTTGTGTTGAGGAGAAAATATATGTCTGCTCTCAGGATTCACAAGCAATGATCAAGGAAAAGATTTGTGAGCATAATCTTAATCGGGTGGTTGTGGCATCATGTACGCCCCGGACGCATGAAAGATTATTTCAGGATACTATTGCTGAGGCAGGATTGAATAAATATCTGTTTGAAATGGCAAATATCCGTGACCAATGCAGCTGGGTACACCAGAATTCACCACAGGCAGCAACAGAGAAGGCAAAGGAATTGGTAAGAATGGCTGTTGGCAGGGCAGCATTGCTTGAGCCATTGTATGCAACCAAAATGGATGTTACCAGAAATGCTCTTGTAATAGGTGGCGGACTCTCTGGCATGGTTTCAGCCATTTCATTGGCAAAACAAGGGTTTAGCGTTGAAATAGTAGAATGCGAGGCACAATTGGGCGGTAATCTTAAGCATTTACACCTTATGCTGGATGGATCCAACATACAGGAATATTTGAACCAGCTTATTGAAGAGGTAAAAAATCATAGCCTGATTAAGATTCATCTGGCAAGTGATGTTGTTGCTATCTCTGGACATGTAGGGCATTTTGAGTCTACAGTCCGTGGTCTACAGTCCACAGTAGAGATTAAGCATGGTGTGGTAATTGTTGCCACTGGCGGGGTGGAATCAAAGCCTGTTGAATATTTGTATGGACAGGATGAACGAGTGATTACCCAGCGAGAACTGGAGGAAAAACTTGTCAATTCGCATTCCGCATTCCGCATTCCGCATTCAATAGTTATGATTCAATGCGTTGGCTCGCGGGATGAACAACGGCCATATTGCAGCCGTGTCTGTTGCAGTCAGGCAATAAAGAATGCCTTGAAGCTAAAGGAGCTAAACCCTGATACAGCAGTGTATATCTTGTATCGGGATATTCGCACATACGGTTTTCGTGAGGAATATTATTATAAGGCACGAGAGGCAGGGGTGGTGTTTATCAGGTATGATGTGGATAGGAAACCGGAGGTCAGGGGGCAGGAGTCAGAGAGTGAAAAGTTAAAAGTGAAAAGTGAAAAGTTAGGAGATAGGAGTCAGGGGGCAGGGGTTAGGGGTCAAATGGAAGTGGATGTATTTGACCCGATACTTGGGACAAATGTAGTGTTGTCTGCGGACATGGTAATACTTGCCCCGGCGATTGTTTCCCATCCCGGGAATGAACGACTGTCTCCACTCTTAAAGGTTACTTTGAATGCCAATAGATTTTTCCTTGAGGCACACATGAAGTTGCGACCTGTGGATTTTGCCAGTGACGGCATGTTTCTGTGTGGTCTTGCCCATTCACCCAAGGATATTTCGGAGTCCATTATTCAGGCTAAGGCTGTGGCTGGAAGGGCAGCAACAGTTCTGGCTAAGGATAAATTAGAGGTTAGCGGTGTTGTCTCAAAGATTGACCAGAATAAATGTGTGGCGTGCTTAACCTGTATCCGCATGTGCCCTTATAGCGTACCATTTATTAATAATAAGGGTGCGGCAGAGATAGAGCCAGCCAAGTGTCAGGGTTGCGGCATCTGTGCCTCAGAATGTCCGGCAAAGGCTATTGAGTTGATGCATTATAAGGATACACAGGTAGTGGCTAAAGTAGAGGCGATGTTTATTAGGATATAAAAATGAAAAATGATGAAGTCAAAATTTTGCTTAACGAATTTGAGTCTGATAGGATAGAACGAAAAGAATCACTCTCTGACAAGGGTAAAATTTGTGAGGCAATTTGTGCCTTTGCTAATGATCTTCCATGTCATCAGAAGCCAGGATATATCTTTATTGGGGTAAAGGACGATGGGACGATCAATAACCTTACGATTACTGACGAAATGTTAAGAGATATATCAAATATTAGATCTGACGGCAATATTATTCCATTCCCAGTAATGAATGTTCAAAAGCATACATTTGATGGAAAAGATGTTGTAATAGTAAAGGTATTTCCCAGCGAAGCTCCTCCTGTGCGTTATTATGGTCGTGTCTGGATTCGTGTAGGTTCTCGCCGGGCAATGGCGACACCTGAAGAGGAAAGGCGACTTTCTGAAAAACGGATATTTGGAAACCTTCCATTTGATACCCAGTCTGTTTCAGGAGCTACGGTAGATGACATCTCAACAGATTTATTCCAGAATAAGTATCTTCCGTATGCTATTATTGTCCAAATTATTTGTAATGCAGTCATGCATCGCACCTATGAGGGAACAAATGCTCCTGTTCGATTCCATTGGTTCTCTGATCGTATAGAAATTCAGAGCCCAGGAGGGTTATATGGGCAGGTAACACCTGAAACTTTCGCTTGACTACAGACTATAGAAATCCAAAGATTGCTGAATCAATGAAGGTAATGGGTTTTGTCCAACGATTTGGAGTGGGTCTTCAGATAGCTGATAAAGAGCTTGGTAGAAATGGCAATCCACCTTTGGAGTTTCAGTTTGAACCGACATATGTTCAGGTAACAATAAGGAAACGGATATGAAACCAATAATTATTGCTTTATTTAATAATAAAGGTGGCGTGGGTAAAACTACTGTTGCGTATCACTTAGCTCATATGTTCCCCAGAATAGGTTATCCCACCCTTGCGGTTGATATTGACCCGCAGGCAAATTTGACCTCTGCCTTCTTTGATGAAGAGTTCTTATCAGAACGATTGGAAAACCCTAAAGGAGGAGAAACTATCTATTCCTGCATAGAGCCTATTATGGAAGGAACAGGCGATATTGAGGAGCCTCAGCCAATAAATGTAGCGGATGGGGTCTTTGTTCTGAATGGGGATTTAAGACTGAGTCTTTTTGAGGATAAGCTTTCTGATGCATGGCCACGAAATTATGAAGGTGATATGAGTGCTCTACGGGCAACAACCTCATTTTATCGAATTATGCTCAAGTGTGCGGAAAAATGTGGGGCAAAGATTATATTGGTGGATGTTGGTCCCAATTTAGGGGCAATTAACCGGGCTGTGATGCTATCTGTAGATTACCTCATCCTTCCACTGGCGGTTAACCTTTTTTCATTACAGGGTTTGCGTAATTTAGGACCAAAGATTTGTGACTGGCGTAAGTATTGGGAGACTATTTGTAGCAGATATCCTAACCCGGCAATACCAATTCCATCAGGAAGAATGGAGCCAATAGGATATGTGATATTGCAACATGCCATGAGATTAGACAGGCCAGTTTTATCTTATGAACGATGGCTAAAAAGGATTCCTAATGAATATCGTTCTTCCGTGCTTAGTGAGTTATTGGGAGAGGAGACAATACCCTCGGATCCAAATTGTTTGGCTACACTTCGGCATTATAGGAGTCTTATGCCAATGGCCCACGATGCCCGCAAACCAGTTTTTGACTTACAGCCTGCTGATGGGGCTATTGGTGGACATGGAAAATTGGTAACAACAGCCCGCGATGAATTCAAGACTCTATCTGAAAATATCATAAGAAGGATAAAGGAGTAAAAATATGAGTGAACAATTCGAACCAGAAATAGTTGCATTTTGTTGTCATTATTGTGCCTATGGGGCAGCGGATCTGGCTGGCTCTATGAGGCTGAATTATCCGGCAAATGTGAAGATAATTAAGCTGCCCTGCACCGGCAAGGTGGATATTATCTATCTACTCAAGGCGTTTGAAGATGGGGCAGATGGGGTGTTCGTAGTCGGCTGCCTTGAGGGTAATTGCCATTTTACGGATGGGAATATCAAGGCTAAACGCCGTGTGGCACGGGCAAAAAAGCTGCTTGATGAGATTGGGCTTGGCGGTGAACGGCTGGATATGTTTAATATGAGTGCGTCTATGGGACCAAAGTTTGCTGAGGTGGCAAGGGAGATGACGGAAAGGATAAAGGGATTGTGTCCAAACCCGTTGAGAGAAAAAATGAAAAATGAAGGTGGAGGTAGATAAAATGATTGTTGCTGAACAAAAGCCGATTCAGGAAATAAAGGCTATGATTGCAGACCATCAGAAGGTTTTGGTGGTTGGTTGTGCTACCTGTGTAACTGTGTGTATGGCTGGCGGTGAAAAGGAGGTAGGGATTATTGCTTCTTGCCTGCGAATGGCTCTGCGAATAGATGGGAAAGAGCCACAGATGATTGAGGATTGCATCCAACGCCAGTGTGAATGGGAGTTTGTGGATACATTGAAGGATAAGGTTGATGGGGTTGATGCTGTCCTTTCATCTGCCTGCGGGGTAGGTGTGCAGGCATTGGCTGAGAGATTTCCGAATAAGCCTGTATATCCGGCATTAAATACCTCGTTTATGGGTATGCCCAAGGAACATGGGCTGTGGGTTGAAAATTGTCGTGGTTGTGGAAATTGTGGGCTTGGCAGGTTTGGCGGGATATGCCCGATTGCCAGATGTTCAAAAGGGTTGCTTAATGGTCCCTGCGGCGGAAGCCAGAATGGTAAGTGTGAGGTGAGCAAGGAAATGGATTGCGGCTGGCAGCTTATTTATGAACGACTAAAAAGACTTGATCAACTTGAAAAATTAGAGGAAATATTGCCACCAAAGGATTGGTCAACAGACAGGGATAAGGGACAGAGAAGAATGTACAGGGGGGATGTGTATTATGAGCAAACAGTTTAAGGATGTATTGGCTTCTGGTGAGTTTGTGATAACCTCAGAGATAGGACCGCCAAAGGGAACAAATATTGAGAAAATGCTTCATCATATCGAAATATTGAAGGATAAGGTGCATGGAATGAATGTGACTGATAACCAATCATCAGTAATGAGGCTTTCATCTGTGGCTGTATGCCATATCATTACTGATCATGGTGGTGAGCCGATATTGCAAATGACCTGTCGGGATAGAAATAGAATGGCATTACAGTCTGACTTGCTTTCTGCCTATGTTTTGGGTGTCCGCAATGTGCTTTGCCTTACTGGTGACCACATTAGCCTTGGTGACCATAAGGGTGCCAAACAGGTATTTGACCTTGATTCGGTTCAATTGATTGCTGCGGTGAAGAGTCTGGAGGCAGGACAGGACATTGGTGGGAATAAATTGGATGGCGGGGTTGAATTTTGTGTTGGTGCCACCGCTACCCCTGAGGCAGACAACATGGATTCCCAATTTCTGAAATTTCGCAAGAAGATTAAAACAGGTGCAGGGTTTTTTCAGACACAGGCAGTTTATGATATGGTTAAACTTAAAGCATTCATGGAATATGCAAGGCAATCCGATGTCAAAATATTAGCCGGCATCCTTGTCCTTGTCTCAGCAGGTATGGCAAGATACCTCAATGCCAATGTAGCTGGAGTAACAGTACCACAAGAGCTGATTGATGAGATGGCTGGTGCGGAAAAGGGCAAGGCATTGCAAAAAGGTATGGAGATAGCAGCCAGACAGATCAAGCAGATAAAGGACGAAAAAATATGCGATGGGGTACATATCATGGCTATTGGTAAGGAAGAGGTAGTGCCGGAGATATTATCGATGTCCGGGGTGTAATGTAGCATGGGCATCTTGCCTACGATTTCAAACCAAAAAAGGAGATGCCAATGAACGATATTGTTATCAGTATTATCTTAGGTATTGTGGAGGGGATCACCGAGTTTCTTCCCATTAGCTCTACAGGGCATTTGATACTTGCCGGGAACTATTTGAAATTTGTTGGTGAAAAGGCTAATGCCTTTGAGATATTCATTCAGTTGGGAGCCATTATTGCTGTCCTGTGTTATTTTCGCACACGGCTTTGGTGGCTGATTCAGAGTTTGCTGGGCAAATCAAGCACACCAGATGGTCTGCCGCAAGGTATTGCCAGACGATTTACCCTGGGAATAATCATTGCCTTTATTCCTTCAGCTGTAATAGGGTTACTTTTTCATGATATCATTGAGGAAAAGTTATTTAACCCCAGAGGAGTAGCCACAGCATTGATTGTTGGCGGCATAGCTATCCTGCTTATTGAGAGATTTTGCAAGAAACCAAAGGTTTTAATCATGGAGCAAACCGGTTGGATACAATCATTCTGGATTGGTGTAGCACAGTGCCTTTCCCTTATCCCTGGCATGTCTCGTTCAGCCTCAACCATCATGGGTGGATTAGTTGTAGGACTTAACCGTGTTGCTGCGGCTGAGTTTTCCTTCTTTCTGGCTATTCCAACCATGTTTGCTGCCACCATCTATAGCCTGCTCAAGGTTTTTCACAAGCTCTCTTCGGCAGATGCATTAACATTTGGCATTGGATTTATTGTGTCTTTTGTGGTCGCATATCTGGTGATTGCTGGATTTATGGCTTTTATTAAACACTACAGTTTCGTTGTCTTTGGCTGGTATCGCATTGTTCTGGGTATAATTGTGTTGATAATTCTGAGATAGGATGTGGGTAATGATTAAATATTTAGTCAGTTTTATTATCATCAGTTTATTTGCAGGGGTGGGATATTCATCTGCTGAAGATACTGTCTCACCATATGTTCTATGGGATAATCATAGTTATCCCAATGATGCCAACATTTGGACTGATAGCATCCTCGGTTTTGGTCTGGCTGATGATGATTCTGGTGTTGCTACAACAAGTATTCGGGCAACTCTGGACGATATTAACCAGCCTATAACCATAGAAAATATCAACGGACAATATCGCATCACCTGCACGATAACCACAACGAATATCCCCATGTATAACAAAGAAATGCTTATCCGCATTGAAGCCAGTGATAATGCAGGCAACCAGATGCCTTCCTTTGAACGAAGGGTCTTTGTCAGCAGCAGGACGATATCATTGGAGAATGTCATTGCTTACCCAAATCCGTGGCAGCCAGATTCAGGTTCTGCTGTCATCTACTTTTCACCCTTGCCACGGGATGTAGAGATTCAAATATTTGATGTGGGTGGGGAAAGGGTCAGAGAGGCTTGTCTCTCCCTTTCAGAGGGGATATGGGAGTGGAATTTACGAGATGATGATGGTGATGGAGTTGCCCCGGGGTTGTATATCTATCTGGTTAAGGACAGACAGAGGCATACTACGACTACGGGGAAGATATTGATTATTCGATAATTCTTTTTTGTGCCTTAGATTCACAGCAGAGACGCAGAGTTCACAAAGAAACGCGAGAGAAACAGGAAGTTTTTTACCACGAAGAACACGAAGAACACGAAGGAGACAAAAAGTTGATAGGTTGATAGGGAATGTTTATGAATTCTGAATCTGTGTTCCTTTAACCTATAAACTCATCAACCTATAAACCTATCAACCAGTATTCTCTGCGTTTTCTCTGTGTCCTTTGCGTCTCTGCGGTGAAAAAATGTCATAATGAGTAGTTGCAGAATGCCCAATAAATTGGTTGACTTTTATACAAGTCAATGATATACTTACAGACAAGTGTGCAAGAGAAAATACAAGAGAAATCTGGTGAAAAATATCATATGTTGAAACAAATGACAGAACTAAGGACAACTCAGCAATTAATGCTATCTCCCTTCTTACGAGAAGAGTTGAAAATTCTTCAGCTTCCAAGCCTCAATCTCCTTGATCGAATAGATATTGAATTGATGGAAAATCCAGCATTAGAAGAAGAGGGTTCAAGGTTAGAATCCTTTACCTCAACAGTTATGGAAGAATCTTCTGATCGTCGTGGGGAAGATGTTGATTGGGAGAAATGGGTTGAACATGGAAAAAACTATTTTTCTGAAATGACATCTTTAGCAGGAGAAGACACAGAATATGAACCCTTAATTGCCACAGAAGATCCTTCTTTGCCTCAATTTTTGTTAAATCAACTTCAATTAGAGCAGGTATCCTCAAAAGAAATTTCTATAGGTGAAATATTGGTCAGCTATATTGATGAGGACGATGGTTATTTCAAGGGAAGTATAGATGAGGTAGCAGCTATTACCCAATCAACAACAAAAGAGGTAGAACGAGTTCTTTCTGTGATACAAACCCTTGAGCCTACTGGCGTTGGAGCCAGAGATATGGTTGAATGTCTGAACATTCAGATTCAAGAGCTTGGGCTTAATGACTCTCTTCTATCTGAGATAGTCAGCAAGTATTTTGAAGAGATAAGAAATGGCAACTTTGACCTCATTGCTGAAAAACTTAATGTTTCCAGAGAACGAGTCCTGAAATTGATTGAATTTCTAAAGAAGTTGGAACCAAAACCAGCAAGGGGTTACTCAGGTTCAAGACCAAGATATGTTATCCCTGATATTACAATTGATAGGGAGGGGACAATTACCCTTAATAACTCATTTATTCCCAGCCTGAAGATTAGCTCTTATTGTCAGCTATTATCGAAAAATAAACAACTAACCAAAGAAGAAAAAAAATATATCAAAGAAAAATTAAATAAAGCCGTAGAATTCATGAGAGCCCTTGAAAATAGAGGGTCTACCTTGCAGGTTATATGTAAAACAATATTTGAACATCAACATAATTTTTTAAGTCAGGGAGTAGAAGGGCTTGCCCCATTAACCCTCTCAGATGTATCTGAAACGGTTAAACTTCACGAATCCACGATAAGTAGAAGCGTCTCAAATAAGTATGTAAAAACACCGCTGGGAACATTTCCTCTTAAACATTTCTTCATTAGTGGGGTAAAGGATAGTGAAGGGACAAAGATTTCTGCCCTGAATATAAAAAATAGAATTCAAGCTCTGATAAAAGAAGAGGGGATAAAGCCATTAAGCGATGATAAGATTCAGGAATTATTGGAAAAGGAAGGCGTTCTTGTAGCTCGAAGAACTGTAGCCAAATATCGGGAGGAATTGGGTATTCCTCCGATAAGTAAACGGAAGAAAATAAAATAAAACGAGGAGGTAGTTATGTTTCGAATCATCTTGTTCTTTCTTATCTTCACTCTGTCTGCTGTCGGGTGTACAAAACACACAGACACACTAAAAAAGGGTGCATCAAAGTACGGTGGCACTCTTTTATTAAGCACCACCTCGGATCCAAAATCATTTAATGAAATAATTGCCAAAGAATCCTCGACAAGCAGGGCGATTGGTTTCTTGTTTGAGGGGTTAACTAAGACAAATGGGGTAACCACAGAGGTAGAACCATGTCTGGCTGAGGAATGGAATATCTCTGGGAATGGATTGGTTTGGACATTTTTTTTACGAAAGGATGTCAAATGGTTTGATGGCAAGCCATTTACATCTGATGATGTGCTTTTTACCTATAATTCATTAATATACAACAAAGATATTCCCTCCTCTGCCAGGGATATTTTTACCATTGAAGACAAACAGATAAAATTTGAAAAAATAGATGATTATACCGTCAAACTCACCCTTCCTATTGCCTTTGCTCCACTGCTGAGACTGCTGGGACAGTCAATTCTTCCCAAACATGCCTTAGAAGAGGCTGTTAAGGCTGGTAAATTCAACTCTACCTGGGGGGTTGATACCTTGCCTTCAAAGATAATTGGTACCGGACCATTTATGCTGACTGAATTTAAGCCAAGTGAAAGGTTGGTCTATACCAAAAATCCAAACTACTGGCAAAAGGATAAAGAGGGTAAATCATTACCCTATATTGATAAAATTGTCAGTCTTATTGTGGAAAAGGACGACATTCAGCTTGTCCAATTTGAATCAAAGGAGATTGATGTCCTGAGTATACGAGAAAAGGATTTTGCCTATCTTAAAAAGAAGGAACAAAAGGGAAATTATACGGTTTATGACTGTGGTCCATCCTTTGGCACAAACTTTATCAGCTTTAACCAGAATCCTAATGTTGTTAAGCAACCAAAGTTAAGCTGGTTCAGGGATAAAAATTTCAGAAAGGCTATTGCCCAGTCAATAGATAAACAAACCATTATTAATAATGTGATGAATGGAATTGGTTATCCTCAGGATGCAGCCATGGAAAAGGCAGCCGTTATCTTTCATAATCCCTTTGTTACAAGGTATGAATATGACTTGAATGAGGCAAAAAGAATCCTTGTTGATGCGGGCTATAAGGATAATGATGGGGATGGAATTATCGAAGATAAGGGCGGAAATCCAATAAAATTTACCCTGATTACTAATGCAGATAATACTATCAGGCAGAGTATTGGGACAATAATTGTTACGGATTTGAAAAAACTTGGCATGGATGTTTCTTTTACCCCGATGGAATTTAACAGTATGGTGACTAAATTAACATCTACCTATGATTGGGATGCGGTTTTAATCGGGCTTACCGGCGATGTTGAACCCCATGGTGGAAAAAATGTCTGGACAACAGATGGACACCTTCACCTCTGGAACATGAAACCAACAGACGCTAAACAACTGAAGATATGGGAAAAATACCTGCCATCATGGGAAACAGAATTAGATAGTATCTTTAATAAGGGCGTCTCTGAATTAGATGTAGCCAAACGGAAAGCACTTTACTGGAGATGGCAAGAGATTGTAGCAGAAGAGCTTCCAGTTATCTACACGGTTAATGGGGCAGCATTGCACGGGGTAAGAAACAGATTTGGCAACCTCCAGCCAACATCTTATGGCGGTGTGCTGCATAATGTAGAGAAGGTGTGTATTGAGGAGTAGGGGCAGGTCTTACACCTGATATTACATTTTGTCTCAAAATGCAAACAATATTTGTAACTACTCAGATATCAAGAGATACCTACGAAATACGCAAAAAACGCGAAAAATTCTGATCCACAAATTCTTTCTGATTATTAATTTTCGCTGTTTTTCGCGTATTTCGTAGTTTTTTCTGTCCAATATAGCTACAAGTAGTTACTGTGAACCTTTGTTTCTTTGTGTCTTGAGTGGTAAATTCCTTTACCTGAATAGTTACTCTCAACTCTTCATTTGATACCAATATCTTTCTTAGTTTGGTGAATGCTCGCATAATTTGTATGTTGACTAAAATAGCCCTTTTGCTGTTAAGCA
>MNYI01000177.1 GCA_001873945.1 Candidatus Desantisbacteria bacterium CG2_30_40_21 | reverse complement strand
TTTGGACAAAGCAAAGCAGATTTTATCAATAAAGTTATTTTTGGCGAACTACAAACAAAATGCAAAGAATTACTTGCAATGCTCATCGCAACCGTTAAAACTGCCAAAAATAATTTATAACTTTTCACTTTTCACTTTTCGTTTTTCACTTTTCACTTATTTTGCCGGAGAATTATCATGTCTATAGAACTATTAGCTCAGATAAATAAAGATTTTGCTGCCCTTATACTTTTGACATCTTTTGGGCTTCTTGTGCAGAGAAGGATATATGCCCTTTTACTTATATTCGCCTGGCAGGGATTATTTCTTTCCATCAGCACAGCAATAGTTGGTTTTGTGTCCGGGATGCATCATCTCTATATAGCTGCTATCCTGACACTGGTCTTAAAGGTTATTTTTATTCCCTATATTCTCCATGTCCTTATTCATCGATTACAGATATATAAGGAGGTAGAAAATCTGACAAGTCTTCCCATGATCATGTTGATTGGTATTGTTCTGGTTATATTTTCATATCATGTAACCGCACCTATCCGGGAGTTGTCTACCCTGATGACTCGTTCCACAATTGCAATTGCCTTAGCCACGGTTATGCTTGGGCTTCTAATGATGATTACTCGCAGTCATGCAGTAACACAGGTTATAGGATTTCTGGCTATGGAAAATGGGCTCTTTTTTGCGGCAACCAGCACCACATACGGTATGCCGTTTGTGGTTGAGCTTGGTGTTGCTTTAGATATACTGATAGCTGCTTTTATCTTTGGCATCTTCTTTTTTCATATTCGCAACACCTTTGACAGCTTAGATATGGAAGAGATGACGAAATTAAAGGAGGAGGACTAAAAGACAATGATATTGCTCATCTTACTTGGCGTACCACTTTTTTCAGCAGTAGTCCTTGCCTTTGTTGGTGATAGGAAGTTTGCTCCTGAGATAAATATACTTGGTTCTGCAGCAACCTTTGGGGCAGGTATCGCCTTGAGCCTGCAAGTCTATCTTCATGGTCCCATTATTGCTGGTGGAAAATTCTTCTTTGTCGATGCATTCAGTGTCTATCTGGCAATCCTTACCTCCTTCGTCTCTATGACTACAGCAATGTTCAGTCGGGGGTATATGCGAAGAGAAAGGGAGCATGGCCGGGTAGGCAAGAAGGGAATGCGTTTTTACCATGCCATGTTTCAACTCTTTATCTCTGCTATGTTGCTTGTCCTTTTGACAAACAATGTGGGTGTGCTCTGGATAGCCATGGAGCTTGCCACACTATCAACGGTTTTATTGGTATCATTGTATCGCACCCCAACAGCTATTGAAGCGGCATGGAAATATTTTATTCTTTGTGGTGTAGGGATTGCCCAAGCATTATTTGGAACTGTACTCCTCTATTTTGCTGCAGAAAGGGTACTGGGTGCGGGTGGTGAGGCATTACTCTGGACAAACCTGAGTATGGTCAGCGATAAACTCGAACCAACCATTCTTTCGTTAGCCTTTGTATTCTTAACGGTTGGATACGGCACAAAGGTCGGGCTTGTCCCTTTGCATAACTGGCTTCCAGATGCCCATAGCGAGGGTCCTACCCCAATATCGGCTGTCCTTTCAGGGCTTCTCTTAAATGTTGCCCTCTATGCCCTGGTTCGGTGTAAGGTTCTTGTTGATGGGGCTACCGGTACACATCAGGCTGGATATATCATGATGGGATTTGGCTTGTTGTCTATCCTTGTTGCAGCTTTTTCCCTTTTAAGGCAAAAGGATATAAAACGAATGTTTGCTTATTCATCCATAGAGCATATGGGGATAGCTACCTTTGCCTTTGGGCTTGGTGGGCAGATAGCTACCTTTGGCGCCCTTCTCCATATGCTGGTTCACAGCCTGACAAAGTCCTCAATATTTTTTACCGTAGGTCATGCCTGCCAGATGCATGATACTCAGGAGATGAATAAGATAAAAGGGCTTTTTCGGAGTAATCCCTTAGTTGGCTGGGGGCTTATGTTTGGGGTTATGGCTATAGCGGGTATGCCGCCATTTGGTGTTTTTACCAGTGAATTTCTGATATTAACCGCAACCATGAAGGATGCACCCTTTTTGGCACTATTGCTTTTAATTGGTATTGGGGTAGCTTTTGCCGCCCTTTTCAGAAGGGTTATACCAATGGTTGCCGGTCCAATTCCTTCTATTGCGAAACCATTAAAGGCTGCCCATGTGCCGGTGATATTGCACCTGATTCTGGTACTTCTTCTGGGTTTATATATACCGAAATTTTTAGCCCAATGGTTTCATTCAGCCGTGGGGTTGCTTAAGTGAAAAGTGAAAAACGAAAAGTGAAGAGTGAAAAACGAAAAGTGAAGAGTGAAAAACGAAAAGTGAAGAGTGAAGAGAGGAGAATTTATGGAAGAGTCTTTTTTGAAAAATAAAAGTTATGGTTTTGCTTTGGATATTGTGAGGTTGTCGCAATTTTTGATTGTTTCCAAAAAAGAATTTGTTTTAAGTAAGTAGATATTAAGAAGTGGAACAGCAATCGGTGCTTTGATTAGAGAGGCTGAATTTGGACAAAGCAAGGCAGATTTTATCAATAAAATGAGCATTGCATTAAAAGAGGCAAACGAAACTATATATTGGTTGGATATATTAAAAGACACAAATTTTATTGATGAAGTTATTTTTGGCGAACTACAAACAAAATGCAAAGAATTACTTGCAATGCTCATCGCAACCGTTAAAACTGCCAAAAATAATTTATAACTTTTCACTTTTCGTTTTTCACTTAAAAGGGAGTTATAAATGCGGACATTAATAAACAATATAATCGGAATAGAAGCCAATCTGGACGAGAAACAATATCCGTCAGACATTCATGCCCATCTCGTCGACAGAGAGGCATTCAGGGATGTGGCAAAGGCGATGAAGGCAAACGGGGCAAGGCTTGTTGCCCAGTGGGCTACAGATGAAACATTATTTGCAAGGGGATTTGGAATATATGCCTGCTATGGCAAGGGCAGGGAATATCTGATTATTAAGGCATACATGCCCATAGAAGACCCAACATTTCCCAGCCTGACAAAAAAGTTTGCTTCAGCTTATCGTTTTGAACGGCAGATAAACAGCCTGATGGGTATTGTGCCTGTAGGACATCCTGATTTGAGGCCATGGATAAAGCACGAGGACTGGCAGGAAAATGCCTACCCTTTAAGAAAATCCTTTGAGCCTTGCGAAAAAATCACAAGGGTAAAAGGTAACTATCCATGGATAACAGTAGGGGGTGAAGGGGTTTATGAAATACCTGTCGGTCCTGTTCATGCTGGTATCATTGAACCAGGTCATTTTCGCTTTTCAGCTGTTGGTGAGGATATAATAAACCTTGAGGCAAGGCTTGGTTATACCCATAAGGGCATAGAGAAAAGATTTGAATCCCTTTCATGGGAGGAGGGGGCAAAATTAGCCGGCCGAGTATCGGGTGATACCACGGTTGCCCATAGCCTGACCTATTGTCGGGCAGTAGAGGCAATATCTGGATGCCATCCTCCTGAGAGGGCATTATGGCTTCGAGCATTGATGCTTGAGCGAGAACGGCTGACAAACCATATGGGGGATATTGGCGCCATAGCCAATGATGCTGGATTTGCCTTTATGCTATATCAGATGTCAAGGCTTAAAGAGATGCTTCTGCGGACAAATCAGCAACTCTTTGGTCATAGATTTATAATGGATAGGATTATCCCCGGTGGTGTGGCTCTTGACATTACTCAAGAGGGGAAAAACGAAATCATAGCCGAGATGGACTGGTTATCAAAAGAATTTGAGCGGCTTGTTACCATCCATGATAGAAACTCTTCTCTGAATGAGAGGCTGATAAATGCAGGCATACTCCTTCCGGATACGGCAAAAGAGCTTGGTGTTGTTGGGGTTGTTGCCCGGGCAAGCGGGCAGGGAATGGACTGCCGTGTAACAAATCCATTTTCACCATATGATCAGATTATCCCAAAGGTAACTGTGTTTGAGGAAGGAGATGTCTATGCCCGCGTCTGGGTCAGAATTGAAGAGATACGGGATTCGATAAGGATTATTCGAGAGATACTGAATAATTTGCCCGATAGCAAAATTGTCAGCAGATTTGAATGTCCATCACCCAATAAAGATGGTTTTGCCGTAGTTGAGGGATGGCGGGGTGAAATAGTTTACTGGATACAATCGGGTCTATCAGGTGAAATAAGCAGGTGCATGGTCAGAGATCCATCCAGTATCAATTGGCTTGCCTTAGAACAAGCGATTGTGGGAAATATTGTGCCTGATTTTCCGCTGTGCAACAAGAGCTTTAATCAATCTTACTCAGGATGTGATTTATGATCAAAATACTTCATCAGGTATTTAGAACAGGGATTGTTACCGAGCCTTTACCTCCCATGGTTGAGGCAGAGATGGTAGAGATTGGAGGCGAGCTGGAAGAAATAATTAAGAAGCGTTTTCATCGAAGTCTTACCATCAGAGCAATAGATGCCGGCTCATGCAATGGATGTGAGCTGGAGATACATGCCTTAAACAACCCTATTTATAACTGCGAACGATTTGGCTTGCATTTTACCGCCTCACCAAGGTTTGCAGACATGCTTCTTGTTACCGGACCTGTGTCAATAAACATGGAAATAGCCCTTCGACGAACATATGAGGCTACCCCTCCCCCAAAGTTAGTTGTAGCTATTGGTGATTGCGGATACAATGGGGGTATATTTGGAGAAAGTTATGCCTCTATTGGCGGGATAAAATCGACAATACCGGTAAATGCCTATATTAAAGGCTGTCCACCAACACCTACGATTATTCTGAAGGGTATTCTGGAATTGATAACTCTGGAGAAACCCTATGCAGCACAATCCTTTCATCCAAGATAATGATTGCAATGGGGCATATGTCATCCAGCAATTCTCATTATGGATTTTCAGATTCACCACAGAGACACGGAGGCACGGAGAATAACTTAAAAAAACAAGCTGACGGAATGCAAATTTTTATAAATTCACAGAATAATGCTTCAAATTTCCAAAAATCTGCGTTCAGCCACATTCAAATAAGAGATTTGTCCTTCGATTTTCCTCTGTGTCTCCGTGTCTCCGTGGTGAGTTGTTATGTGTTTATGCGGTAAAAATGTCATAATGAAAATTGCTGGATTCTGCG
>MNYI01000197.1 GCA_001873945.1 Candidatus Desantisbacteria bacterium CG2_30_40_21 | reverse complement strand
AAGCACTGTTTCCAACATATACCCCTATCCAATTTATTCAAACTCCAAATAGTAACCTCAGCTTAATTCAACATAGAATTGTGTGTCGGCTACTTGTCCAATTATATAACCGTTATTTTAATGCACCGCTCCACACAAATTCTTAATATGTTAGACGCCAATTGAATCTACGCTGGGATGCGCGCAATCAGGTCGCGAATCGACTGAATTAGTAGTTTAACTTGGTCAATTGTGTATTCAGAATATTTGCCATGAGCCGCGGAATTCCTAAGGTGTAGCCACGCAGTGATATTTTTTTGGTCGCCTTTTGAATAGACATTGGCTCCGGCTAATTCTGCGTTTAAGAGGTCAGCTTTTTTAGGAGCGCCTTTCGAGTCGTTTAGTGAAATGGAGTGTTTAGTCGCTAAATTATGGAGATGTCCTTCCAATACTCCTCCTGCCAGAACTGCCGCAGGATCTTTAAACCCTTCGCCAACAAGATGGTCGGCCATTTCAAGAAAATCAGAAAAAAGATCGGCATGTATGATTTCAACTGCACTTTTGGTTCGGCCACCTGCAACATCGTTTCGTAGTGCGGTAAGAATACCAAGGATCGTTGGAATCGCTGAAGTGTTGGTGTGGCCGTAGCTTTTTAGTGTCCCGTCTAATGATTCAACATATTGGCTTCGAGGGGGCGATAGTCGACGAATAGCAGCGGCCAGGGATGTCGCCATTGACATTGCTTCGGCATCGGGCAGGTCGCTCAGGTCATCATACTGCGATCGCTGCCTGAGCGCTCGGCATTCGGCGATCAGTTGATCCAGTTCTGCTGTTACAGCTTTCGAATCGATCATGATTTTCCTCGGCGGCTAACGCCCAATGTTGAGTTGCTGCGGGGCTGGCACATCCTCTTAATGTTGATTCCACTACTAATATTTGAACTATCACAAACTGTGAATAACACATCCCGCAGTCAACTCCAACGAATTGTTATCTCAAGATACTATCATCATTTGAGATACATGACTTTTTAGATTATTACCTAATCCAATAAAAAATCGCCTCTCCTTCCTTATCAATAGGATCAAATTCATGATGATCAGCCGTCAAAATTTGTGTCTCTCTTATTTTTGTCTCAGCTAAAGCTATTGAATCTGCCAGAGATATTTTATAAATAGCCTTCAACCTTCCAGCTTCCTTAAACACATTATCTTTTAACATATCAATAACTATTATAGGTAAAGCTAATATCTTGGCAAGGATTTCTTCCGCTTTTTCTTTACTATATTCACGGAATACGCCGTAATATATCTCAAGGACATTTACCTTATTCATGTAAATGACACAATCTCCCCTTCTTGCTCTCCGAAGAATATTTTCCACCTTATCAGCTCCGTCTTCATCATCCAAAAAAGCAATTAGAGCACAAGCATCCAATACAAAAGTTTCTTTCATCGTTCTAGTTCCTTTTCTTCTTTTTTAAGCTGCATGTATCTTACGGAAGAAAAATAACTTCCATTCAAAGAACCTCTCGCATCTTTAATAATATCTTCCAGTGGCTTTAACAGAATGCCTTCTTGAGTTCCGATGAGTTTAACTTCTTTTCCTTTTAATTTTCTTGCCATTTTTTCAGGAAGGTTCAATTGCTCATATTCCATTATAGCAGTTCCCATTTTTAATCTCCTTTCCCACCCGCAGTAGCAGATAATATTTACTTAATTGTTCTTGTCATTGTGTTTCAAGAGATAACGCCTAATGTTGAGTTGCTGCGGAGCTGGCATATCCTATTATGTTGGCTTATACTACTAATGTTTGAATTGCTACAAATCGTGGGTAACACATCCCGCAGTCAACTCCAACGACTTGTTAGCAGAAAGCCCATCATTCGCTGGTATTGCTGAAATAGTCAGCACGGATATTCACATCGCTATGCCCACCAGTTATGCCAACCAGATTTCGGCATCCCTCATTCATCAATAACTCATCGACAACTCAATGTAGGTTTTATCACATCAGCATTCAAACATCCACTTTCGCTATGTCTCAACCGCTAACATTATTTATTATCTTCCATAAACAATTTAATGTAAATATACCATAATTTAAGAAAATTGTCAAGCAAAAAATTAATTTTTACTAATATTTTTTCTTGACAAGCAATAAAAGAAATAGTATAATATTATTATACCGCTTATGGATAATTTAGGAGGCTCGATATTTAGCTATGGATTTCAAGGATTTTCTCAAAACAAAGTTGATTTCACTACTACTATTTGAACTATCACAAACTATGGATAACATATCCCGCAATCAACTCCAACGACTTGTTAGCCGTTTATACCATTTAACTCTGTGGATAAAAGCGGGATTTCATTCTTGGCAATATCCCACACAATGTCAACATTTACGCCAAAATAATTATGAATCAGTTTATCTCTTGTACCTGCAATATCCTTCCATGGAATATTTGGATACTTTTCTTTTGCTTCATCTGATAGTAATTTGGCGGCTTCTCCCAAAATCTCAATATTTCTAATCACTGCATCTTGCGTCTTGTAATCCTGGAGAAAATCCTCATATTCCATTTTCGATATATAGGATATAATTCTACCGATAGCTTCTTTTATGTCTTGAATAATAGCAACATCTTCTCTTTTAGACATAGGTTAAAGTTCCTTCAATATTTCTTGCAACATCTTTTACTCGTATATTTTCAATGCCATCTCTTGTTATCACATCAACCTTTCTTCCAAATAAATCTTCAAGATATTCTACAAATCTAATAAACTTAAATCCTATTGGTTGCTTGAATTCAACAAATACATCCAAATCACTATCTTTTGTCATAGTATTTTTTGCCGCCGATCCAAAAATACCGATTCTGGAAACGCCATATTCAGCCACTAAAATATTGTAATATTCCTTTATTAAATGTATTATTTCATTTTTATCCATTTTTTATTATCCTTTGTTCAAATATTTGGGTTATTTTTTCATAGTTTTACCGCTAACATTACTTTTTGCATGTTATACAGAAAACAAAATAAGTATGCATAATCAATATCATAGTAGAAACATTATTCCAATATATTTCAATACTGGCTAAAAAGTCAACCCATATTTCTTATCAGCATAACTTTAGGACTTACGCAAAACATCATTGCTCCCTCTCCTCATGGGAGAGGGATGGGGTGAGGATTCAACTTGCATACCATACCTGGTGGGCATTACTTTTTAAAAACACCATATGTGGTAGGTATTTTCTCATTTTGCGTAAGTCCTATATTAAATTAAAAAATATCCCCATATCCTCCTTTTACCGATTACCATCCTGTCATCCCCCATCCTATTCTATTGATTTCACTGGATATCCAGCAGGGGAGAAAAATGCCTTTAACTTTTCCTCAACTATTCTCGGGTTATCCCCAGCCTGAATAGCCAGAACACCGGTCATGATCAAATCACGCATAAATGCTTCTTCATGATCAAGAAACTTTAGCTTACCAGCAACCGGAATCAACACCAGATTAGCCAGAGCTACACCATAGAATGAAGCAACAAAAGCGATAGCCAGGGAGTGAATAGTGGTCATCATGTCTCCACCACCCATCTTACCAAGGGCACCGGTTAATCCCATGATAGCTCCAAGAATTCCCATAGTTGGTGCCATACCGCCTGCACACATAAACCATTCCTCACCAAACTTATGTCTTGCCCTCATACTTGTAGTATCTATATCCATCACTGCTTCGATTAACTCCGGGTCAACCCCATCAACTACCAACTGGATACCCTTTTTCAGGAAACGGTCATGAATGCCTTCAATATCTCCCTCTAAAGCCAATAACCCTTCCCTTCGTGCCTTCTGGGCAAAATTTAATATAATGGTAATTATCTCCCCAATATTATGCGGTGTATTAAAAAATGCCGTCTTTGCCCAATTGCCAGCATTAAAGTTATGTTTCAGGCCAAAATTTGCCATTGTTGACAAAAATGTCCCGCAACCAATCATCACTGTCGCGGGTATATTCATATATCCACTACCTACTATCCCTGCTTCCTCTAACATTATGGCTGCAACCATAGCTAGCGACGCCCCAACAGTACCACAAAATGTTGCAAGATCCATTATTAACCTCCGTGATTATATTACAATATTAACCAGCCTGCCAGCTACAACAATTACCTTTTTTATCTCTTTCCCTGATAATTTATCTGACACAGCATTAAGTGCCTCAGCCTTAATAACATCTTCCGTACTTTCAACCGGCACAGTAATCTTATCCCGGGCCTTCCCATTTATCTGAACAACAATAAGAATACTATCCTTCTGGAGTGCCTCTGGAAGATATGTTGGCCATGGTTCATCAAGTATGCTTGTAGAATTTCCTATTTTCCCCCATAATTCCTCGCACATGTGCGGAGCAAATGGGGAAAGCATGAGAATTAAATTCCTCAATGCTTCCTGCAAGACAACCAAACCCATGGTATCATCTTCCTTGTATTGATACATCTCATTGACTAATTCCATACAAGCAGAAATAGCAGTATTAAAATGAAAAACATCTATATCCTCGGTAACCCTTTTTATAGTGCGATGGGTAAAGGAATAAAGTGCCTTAGCCGGAACAGACAAGTTTTCAGGCTTAATCTCCTGCCTGACCCCTGCTGCGTGCTGCTGGACAATCCTCCACACACGATTCAAAAACCGCCATGCCCCTTCCACTCCCTGCTCAGACCATTCCAGATCCTTTTCTGGCGGAGCAGCAAACAGGATAAATATCCTGACCGTATCAGCCCCATACTTATTAACAATATCATCAGGATCAACCACATTCCCTTTGGATTTAGACATCTTGGCTCCATCCTTGATGACCATTCCCTGGGTAAGGAGGTTGGCAAACGGTTCTTTATGATTAATTAAGCCAATATCTGCCATAACCTTAACAAAGAAACGGGAATACAATAGGTGCAAGATGGCATGTTCTATGCCGCCGATATATTGGTCAACAGGCAGAAAGTAATCTGCCTGTTTTGTATCTATTGGTTGTTTATCATCATGAGGCGAAACATATCTGGCAAAATACCATGACGAATCAACAAAGGTATCCATGGTATCTGTTTCACGGCTGGCATCCCTACCACAGGCAGGACATTTTGTATGGATAAACTCAGGGAATGAGGCAAGGGTTTTTCTACCGGAGACATCCAATTCTTTTGGCAGCCTTATTGGCAATTCATCTTCTTTTACCGGAACTATCCCACAGCTTTCGCAATAAATTATGGGTATGGGTGTACCCCAGTATCTTTGCCTTGAAACCAACCAGTCCCTCAAGCGATAATTAATCTTTCCCCTTCCTATTTTCTCTTCATCCATCCATTTGGTAATAGTTCCCTTTGCATCAACATTGCCCATGCCATTAAATACCCCGGAGTTTGTCAGTATTCCTTCTTCTTCATAGGCACAGGTCATATTATCAGAAGGTTGAAGGCTGAAGGCAGTCGATAATGGGCAGTGGGGTGTCTGAGCTTGTTGAAGTTCTGGCTGAATTACCACCCTTATCGGCAGATCATATTTTTTAGAAAATTCAAAATCTCGCTGGTCATGGGCAGGCACAGCCATGATTGCCCCGCTTCCATATCCCATTAAAACATAATTTGCAATCCAGACAGGAATATGCTCAGAATTAACAGGGTTTATGGCATACGCCCCGGTAAACATGCCCTTCTTCTCAACCTCTTCATCTAAAGCCACCCTGACCTTACATTGCTCAATAAATTGCCTGATCTGCTCCTCATTCTCAGTCCCTTTAATCAATTCATCAATCAATGGATGTTGTGGGGCAAGAACAACATATGTTGCCCCAAATATAGTATCAGGTCTTGTGGTAAACGCCTTGATTATTTTTTCTGTATCACTTGCCAGCCTGAAATCTATCTCACACCCATAACTCTTACCAATCCAATTCTTCTGCATACTTAATACCCGTTCAGGCCAATTCCCCAGCAAGGAATGGTCAGCAAGCAGGTTATCAGCATAGGCTGTAATCCT
Organism: Candidatus Desantisbacteria bacterium CG2_30_40_21; assembly: GCA_001873945.1. Lineage (GTDB taxonomy): Bacteria > UBA9089 > CG2-30-40-21 > CG2-30-40-21 > CG2-30-40-21 > CG2-30-40-21. The sequence continues at coordinate 7,189 of MNYI01000197.1, read as the reverse complement.
GAAAAACCATTGGGAAAGCCTTTTTGTCCTGACAGGGGTATTGCATCGCCAGCAACAGCTATCCACTACCTGTTCATTAGCCAGAACAGTCTGGCATGTATTACACCAATTAACATCTGCCTCTTGTTTATAAGCCAGCCCTTTTTCATAAAATTTCAAGAAAAGCCACTGATTCCATTTATAATAATCCTCATTACAGGTGGCCAGTTCCCTATCCCAATCATAAGAAAATCCCATGCGTTTTAGTTGGGATTTCATGTAACTAATATTGTTTTGAGTCCACTCAGATGGATGAACATTCTTATTCATGGCTGCATTTTCCGCAGGAAGTCCAAAGGCATCCCAACCCATGGGGTGCAAAACACTAACCCCATGCATCATTTTATATCGAGCAATAACATCACCAATGGTATAATTTCGCACATGCCCCATATGTATCCTGCCCGAGGGATACGGAAACATCTCCAGACAATAGTATTTGGGTTTATCAGTTGAGGTTACAGTCTTAAACCTTTTTTCCTGCTCCCATCTTTTTTGCCATTTATTTTCTATCTCTGCAAAATTATATTTGTCCACTTGTCTCCTCTACATAAATAAACCACGGAACAACAGTATCCCTGTCGCTCCGTGGTTACGGAAATGCAAATGATAAGGAATTTCACTAATATCCTGATCACTATTTTCATTGCGTATCCTTAAATTCGCAATTATCTCTTCGAATACTGGAATCTCCGTCTTCTACCATAAATCCCATATTTCTTCCGTTCATGTTCTCTTGGATCTCTAGTTAAAAATCCACCCTTACGCAATATAGCTTTTAATTCTATGTTTGATTCCAACAATGCTCTGGCAATTCCATGACAAATAGCACCAATCTGGCCTATTTTTCCGCCGCCGCCGACATTGACCAGCACATCGTATCTACTAATAGTTGCGGTAGCAACTAAAGGCTGCTGAACAACTGGCAACTGAGTATCACACAAACCACCAAAATACTCCTTTATTTCCTTACCATTAACGATCATCTGCCCTGTTCCTGTAACCAATCTTACCCGGGCAATAGCTCTTTTTCGACGGCCTGTTCCATAATATTGATTTTCTTTCACTTTAACAATCCTCCTCTACACCTTCAGTCTTAATGGTTCTGGTTTTTGGGCTTCATGTGGGTGCATACTCCCAGCATAAACCCTTAGCTTTTTCAACATTTCCCGACCAAGAACAGTATCAGGAATCATCCTTCTTACTGCAAGCATAATTGCTTTTTCAGGGTTAGTTGACAAAAGTTTATCATAACGAATAGCCTTTAATCCTCCCAGAAACCCTGTATGTCGATAATAAAACTTTTGCTCTTTTTTCTTGCCTGTAAGCAGTACCCTTTCAGCATTGACAATGACTACTGAATTACCTGTATCAACATGTGGGGTAAACTGGGGGTTATTTTTCCCACGAAGAATTTTTGCTACACAGCTTGCCATTCTTCCCAGTGCAAGATTTGTGGCATCAACCAGATACCATTTCTCTTGTACCTCACTCTTTTTTGCCATATATGTCTTCATCTTTCCTCCTTAAGGATTCTATACTCAGAGATGGCATAATTTATGTCATCTCTGAGTATAATTATCTTTGAACTTATAATAATAACATAAATTGGTTTTTGTGTCAAGGAATTTTTTGGGTTTTCTGGCTACAATGTAAATATTATCTGTTTTTAGGCTTGCATCCATTCTATGTAATCCCCAATTACTTGTGCGTATTCTGTGGATTTTCTCGCATGTTCTCTGTGCCTTCGCGGTGAATGGGTACCTGTTATTAAGTCGTCAAGAAAAAATAACTTATACAGTCGTGCCACCGATTCATCTTGGCTGGCTTCGTTGTTCGTCGCTTACGAACAGTAGTATGCTCGCTTCTCACGCCTTGCCAGCCAAGCGACTCAGTAACTCTTGGTATATAATTTATTTTTGCTTGACTCCTTAGCATATGCTGCTTGATTTCGAATGCGTCGAAATGCTCTCTCCCACTGCTCAAAGACTGCCCCTACAAAATAATTAATCCATGGTGTCAAATCCTCTTGCGGTAAATGCCAGTATTGTTGAGATGCATTAAGTGTTTCATAATAGTCTGCACGACTGTCCATAACGATCTGATCAAGCGGATATACACGAGCAAAATGATAACCTCCTTTCTCGAGCAAATATGTTGAAAGAAGGCGAGCTAATCGTCCATTGCCATCCAAAAATGGATGAATTGCAAGAAAATCACATGCAAACTCAGCAGATGACAATAACATCGAGGTTTCCGCAGATTCTTTTGCAATCATAAATATTCTGGCAGTTCTGTCGCAAAGAGAGCGAAGAAACTCTTCTGCCTGCTCGGACGAAATGGTAGGCACATCAACCAACAAACCATCCCGTCGGTGCCAATGTATTCGAACCTCTTTATCTTTGATGCGTCCAGCTACCTGCCCCATAGTATTCTTAAACATTCGACGGTGAGCCTCAATTATAAAGTCATATGTTAAAACTTGCTCAGGTTGTGAATTAAGAGCCCAAAAATATGTATCGTAGATGTCTCTATGTGTTTGAATCCGCTCTCGAAGTTCGGCATCAACCATCTCACCTGGCTCAGTATGTGCTGTAACAAAAGTCTCAATATAATCAGCGGAAATACCTTCTCCCTCAATCTCACTACTTGCAAAAACGCTAAGAGCAATAGATCGTCTGGTATCCTCGTCATTTTTATCAAACTTTGCTGGGTCAAAAGATGGAGTCGTCTCTGCTGTGACAAAACGCACTTTTGCTAATCGTTCTATGCGACCTATTGTCTGTATGCTAAGACTATATCGCGGATCTATTCGTAATGGATTAACTGCTACAGAGTTAAAATTAAATCCATTGTCTTGTGAAACAGGACGAATTTCTACGCCACCTTTATCCTCTGTAAGCATAATCTTTTTCACCTTCCCAACCAGTCCCTGTGTTCATACTTATTAAACACCGAATTATACCAGAGCATACCTCGATAAAACCCTGAATATTTCCCATCCCCTTCACCAAGCCTTGAGGACGAGGTATACAAGGAACTATTCTCAGTTTTGATATACCTATGAGCATATGGGTTGGGGGATGAATAAAATGAGGTAGCACTTTTGTCACCGGTTGAGATTAATCTATCCTCAGGCATCATTGTATTTATATCAATCAAGGCAGAAGGCTTCTGTTTAAGGATAATAATGGTATCTCTTGATGGTATCTGGGATGATGACTTATGATTATTCCCAAGGCAAAATACAACCAACAGCATTATCATCCATAGAAATGCTGCCCCGCCAAGGATGAGATATTTGTGGTTTTCGCTCATTACATTACTTTCCCCATTTATCAGATGATCTTTTGTAGAGTTTTCTATCAATTGCCCGCAGGGCAGACAGACAGGCAATCTGGACATCTTCCACTGTGTCATCAATTCCATGAAGAAGATGTTCTATGGCATTTGGGTCACCAAGGTTTCCAAGGGCAGTGGCAATGCTTGCCCGCACGGTTGAATCAGAGTCTGAAAATTTAGCAACCAATGGCTCTACTGCCTTAAAATTACCAAGTCTGCCAAGGGCATCAATCGATGCCTTTCTTACTCGCCAGTCCAGATCATCCAACCCCTGCAACAGGGCATCAAAGGCATTTTGACCACCCATATTTTCCAGGGCATTAGCTGCTGCCTCTCTTACACGCCAATCAGGGTCATTTAATCCGGCCAGTAGCGGAGCTAATGTTCGCGGATCACCAAAACCGCTCAAGGCATTAGCCGCTGCCTCCCTCACCCACCAATCTGAGTCATTCAGTTTATCAAGAAGTGGTTCAATGGCTTTTTTAATCCCAAGCAGACCAAGTGCTTTTGCCACAGCCTTTCTCACATCAGAATCAGAATCAGAAAGCATTTCAAGAAGCGGATCAAGTGATCTTGCCTCACCCACCTTGCTTAAGGCAATCGCCACAGCCTCCCTGACCCGCCAGTCAGGGTCACTTGATTTTGATATGATAGAATCAAAAGACTCTATATTCCCAAGGTTTCCAAGGGCAATAACAGCTGCCTCCCGGACATCAGAATCAGAATCATTCAAGCGTCGTTGCAATGGCTTAAATGCCCTGACATCACCAATATTACCCAGAGCAATGGCTACTGCCCGTCTGACCTCATTTTCAGGATCATTGAGTCTGGCAAGTAATGGATCTATAGCCTCTGTATCTTTCAGCATCCCCATGGCTGATGCTGATGCCTTTCGTATTCGCCAATCAGGGTCATCAAGTCTGGTTAAAAAAGCCTTAAATGCCCTGATATCACCAATCTTACCCAGGGCAATCCCTATCGCTCTGGCAACGCGCCAATCAATATCATTTAAGTGTGATAATAAGGCATCTATTGCCTTATTATTCTTTATTTTGCCCAAAAGTTCAGCTGTCTTTTCACGAATAAGAGGGTTTGGATCCTCAAGTCGACACATAAGATGTCCCACAATCCGACTACTATCCTTATCCATCATCTCTACAATGGTTTGTAATCCTTCAACATCAACCTGCTGAATCATTTCTGTAATAATAACTACAACCCTTTCCCTCGGAATATTTATTGCCCAATACCATGCAGGAAAAGAAAATTTCAAAGAGCTTCTTAGAAGCAGTTCAAATGCTTCCTGCTCAATAGTAATATCTTCCCGATAAAGGTAGATTTTACCAAATCTGGGAATATTCATCAACCAACGGTGTTGCTTCCAATCCTCAAAGGCAACATGGATATTCTCCATAGTTGTTTTTATATCCATATCCTTGTCTGTCAGCCATTTCTCTGTAATGCTCTTTGCCAGATAGTCTGAGGTCAATTCATACGACTTTCCACGAATTCGCCTGAGAAGTCTGTGTTCAACCATGGCAGATAATATTTCCTTTAAGATGTCTGGATTAATCTTCAAGGTCATAAGAATATCCTCAGATGTAACCAGCGTTTTAATCTCATAGGATGTTGTCATCATCTTTAAGATGTCCCGGGCATATTCTTTTTTACCAGCAGGAAACTGCTCCAGAGATGCCTCTAAGTAATCAGAGATTATTCCCTGAGCACCACCGAGTTCTTTATATGTCTGGTACGAAATCCGTTGTGGCAATTTATCTTTTAAGGCTGATTTGTCTAATGTTTCTACCAAACGGTTGCATAGAATCTGAACATGAATAGGGTGAATGAGATTACTTTCCTCAGTGATATCCTTAACCAATTCATCCAATAATTCCGGATCATACTCAATATTAAATAATCTGGATGGACCGCTTATCGACTGTCTTGCCTCAAATTCTGTCAACTTTAACAGCTCCCATGCAGAACTGAATAACTCCGGAAGCTCTTCTCGATAGCTGCCCAATTCAACAAAGAAATCCCGACGGATACCTATGACAAACCTTGCATCTACCGTAGAGGTACAAACACACTCCATTAATTCATTGATGAATTGATCCTTTACCTTTCGTTCGGATCTTTTGAAAAATTCCTCAAATTGATCTATAAATATCATGCACTTTTTGGTTTCAGTATGCTTAAAGACTTCAAGCAGTGTAGCCTCTGGATTATCCAGCGATATCTTGCACTGGTCAATAATTGCACTTTTAACTACTGCACATGGATTATCAGTACACCTGATGTAGATAGGAATAATCGTTGTATCTATTCTGGGAATCAGTCCGGCCTTCATCAAGGATGTTTTCCCTACCCCGGATTCTCCATAGATCACTAAGAGTTTATTGTTTGAGATATGCCCTAAAAACCGTGATATCTCTTTTTTTCTACCAAAATAGATAGCTGTGTCATTGATTTCATAATAATCAAGGAATTTATAAGGGGTAGGGGGAAGAGAGCGGGAAGAGATTGTTTTTCCCATCGATGGTTGGATAATCGGGCGTTTTGATTTATCCCCAGTCCTCATCTCTACAGCTATCTCCTGATAACCAAGGTACTGAGACTTAAAAATAGCTTTTACCAGATCAAACTCTTTTTTTATTCTCATCCCTATTTTTTCATATATTTTTTCAGCCAATACTGTGCCAAACAACTCAGGGTTAGGGGTAAGACTGACATCTATTGTCCAATAGACAGAATCAATATTTACCTCATAAGTAAACTTATCCTTTAGAAGTGTTGCGGCAATATCTTCCTCTGTTGTTTTCCAAGGGGCAAGCATCTCGTGCGGTATGCCCCAATACCCCAGATCAAGCCAGTTGGATAGCCTTAGAAGACAGGCTAAAAACCTTAATCGAATGGTCTCATCCCCAATCTGATATTCATCCTCTATCTTTGGGAATTCAGCAATTGTTCCACAGCATATCTGTTTTATAGCATAAGCAAACGGCTCGTCCAATGACCAATCCCCATAAGAATTAAGATATTCATAGTGGTGATCCTTGGGACGGGATTTTTTCTTAAAAACAGGGGAAATATCATGAAACCAGATGGCAGATAAAAGGCAAAAGCATTCTGCAGCAGACATACCTCTTTTGGTAATATTTGGAATTATACGGTTAAGTATATTTTCTACCAATTCACAATGTTTTGAGCCTCTATCACATTGATAGATCATATCATCATGAGAAATTTTTTCATACTCTACCAGCAAAGAAAAGAATCGAAGGTATAATTTCTCTGATTTATACCTTAATGCCCACCTGAGTGTATTTTTGGAGTCAAGCTCAATTAACATTTTATTGCCTCCTTGAGGGAGATGGGGGAAGGTAGGAAAGGTCATAGGGTAATTACTGACACTTAATCTCACCTCATTATACCCTACGACCATTCCTACCTTCTTCCTCTGTATTATACCTGATAATTCATGAGATGTCAAGGAGAAAATTTGGTAACCATTCACACCCTCTAAATGACAGCCGCAAGAAGGACAATCTTCGTACTCCAGTGAACGGTTACAAAATTCATTTATTACTAGTAACTACTCACCACAAAGGCACGAAGACACAAAAAGTTGATAAGTTGAATAGTTGATGGGTTGGAAAGGGATAGGTTGATAGGTTGATGAGTTTATAGGTTTATAATCTGTGTTCCTTTAACCTATCAACCTATCAACCTATCAACCTATCAACTTATGTGTTCTCCGTGGTGAATTACTTTACCTGAGTAGTTACTATTACTATTGAAATATTCT
>MNYI01000072.1 GCA_001873945.1 Candidatus Desantisbacteria bacterium CG2_30_40_21 | reverse complement strand
ATTCCGTCAGCTTGTTTTTTTAAATTATTCTCCGTGCCTCCGTGTCTCTGTGGTAAATCTGAAAATCCATAATGAGAATTGCTGCCTTAGTGTGGATATTCAAGATAAAATATTTTTTCCTGCCCGTCCTTTTTCAACACCAATGAATCCTTTGTAATCTTTGTAATCTGGTAAGAATCAATAGTATCTCCGCACTTGGCAAACACATTCTGTGCCTGATTCGATGCTCTTATTACGGCTATTGCCCCTTGCTCCCCATGTATTACCCCTTGAAGTACATATGTTGGCTCTGGAGGGCATGGTTTCTTTTCTTCTTCTATGATTAAAGGGCGTTCTATCCCTGATAATGGAGCAATTGGTGTTTGTTTCATCAGACCAAACAACCTGCCTGAAGAGAGCATATTATATTCTTCCTGCTTTTTGGCGGGAACAAATAAAGCCTCAGGTAGTTTTATCCCTGTAGTCTTTATCTCCTGCCTCTTGCTACCTGATATGTGAACAGGAACAAAGGAAAGGATTATACAGCACAATAGCAACAAACTAATAATAACGGCTAATATTTTGTTTGTCAGTTTCATATTGTTTAACATATTAATTATCATCTCCTATTCATTTCTTATCCAATCCCTGAATAATCCGCACATCTGGCACGGTTTTCATCTTTTCCATTACCACGCTCACTGGATATGCAGGGTCGGAAAGTTCTTGATACACCTTCTTGATAGCTTGCAGTTTCTGCTTGCAACAGTTTTAATTTCGTCAGTCATATTCCTTCCACAATGGCGATATCGTCTTCGGTCAGTCCGTAGAGATTATATACCATCCGGTCAATCTCAGCTTCCAAACCACTGGTGTCTGCCTGTGGGTCGGATTCTTTCAGGGAGAGGATTTAGTCTCACTATTCCTCTAATCCCCTTTTTAACACCTCTGGCGTAGGAAGTGACTCAGACAATTTTTTAGGCAATTTCTTTGTTAATCTGTATTCTGAAACGCCTATTGGTTTTTCAATTCCACGCAGGGCATACTCTACCTCTAAACAGTCTTTACCTTTACAAAGAATAATCCCTATAGATGGATTTTCCTCTGGTAAACGAACAAAATCGTCCAGTAAATTCAAGTAAAGGTTCATTTTACCAGCATATTCAGACTTAGTAGCCGTCAACAAATAAACTTTACAAGCTGTTACTTCTCGTTTGCATCAAATATCCCCCGCTGGCGGGGGTTAGGGGGTGGAAATTGTAAAGTTTATTTATTGACAGCTCCTTAAACTCCCCTATTTTTAATTCAAATGCTACCAAACAACGCAACTGCCTGTGAAAGAACAAAAGGTCAACATAATACTCTTTCTCTTTTAATCTCAATGGATATTGACTGCCAATAAAGCAAAATCCTAACCCAAGTTCAGTAATGAAATTCTTTAAATGCATAAGAATTTGTCTCTCTAATTCTCTTTCCTTGATAGGCTCTTCTACATTAAGAAACTCAAGGATATATGAATCTTTAATTGCTATATCCGCCTGCTCAGCTAAATGAGCAGGCAAGGTTTTTGGGAAATTATGCATTTTCTTAATCTTCGTCTGTTTATGAGCCTCAGCCTCAATCTGATGAACAAGGACATTACGACTCCAATCAAATTGTACCGTTGCTTTAATGTAGTATTCCCTTGTTTCCTGCATTTTAACCCGTTGCATAATTACTATGTTCTGACCCCAGGGGATTTCTTGCACAAGCTGTGCAAGTTTTGAATTATCTTTGTAGGTGAGATAAAAATTTCTCATTCTCCAAAGATTATTTGACGAAAACCCTTCTCTTCCTTCAAATTCAGACATAAGGTCTTTTGATAATTTCTCAACAATACTTTTGCCCCAACCAAACTTTTGCTGCCTTTCTACAATATTTCCCCCAATCCCCCAATATAAACTTATCAATTCCCTGTTTAGGTTACGATAAGCAGTAACCCGAGCAGAAGTAATCCTTTCTTTTATCTCCTTTAGAAATTGAAGGTAATCAGATTTTAATATTGTTTCTTCTTTATTTACCATTATTTTGCTCCTTTAATGCTCCCCTCTACAATCGCTCTCTCTTCCTCTGTCAAGCCGTATAACTCATACACCATTTGGTCAATCTCGGCCTCCAATGCACTGGTGTCTGCCTGCGGGTCGGATTTTTTCAGGAAGAGGATTTGGTTGATAAGGATATAAAATGGTCGCTGTCCCTCATTTCCCAAAAAAGTTACCTGCATTTTCAAAAATAAGCATTTCTGCCTTTTCGGTTACAATAATTCTTGAATTTAATCGATAATCTTGATGAGCAATGCAGTTGTGTAATGCTTCCAAGACTATTCGCAATTCATATTTGTTGATTTCCACGGGAAATAATTGGTTGTCAGGTGACGAAGCCATAATTCTAAATCCTGATGACCTTCTTTAGCATTTCTAAAACTAAATTGAGTACCCTTGATGGCATGAGTCTCGTTTTCAATACCCCAAACCAGATAACCAAAAGCCTTGTTGCTGATAGTTGCCCCATTGGATATAGCCGAAATGTATTGCCCGATGACATCATGTTCAGCAATGTTGAGCTTGAATTCCAGCCAAGGTTCTTCCTGTGGCTGAGCACATAGCTCATATAACAAATTAGATAGCTCTGGTTGAATCATATACTACTCCTTCCTCTCAATGATTTTTATTTCTTCCTCGGTTAGACCGTAGAGGTTATACACCAGACGGTCAATCTCCGCCTCCAATTCACTGGTGTCTGCCTGTGGGTCGGATTTTTTCAGGGAGAGGATGCGAGAGACAAGGGCGATGAAGGGTTGCTGGGATTCGGGCGATATTTTGGGGATGGGGAGATTTACTATGGCATGCTTGTTGTACTGGTATCCTTTGTCGCTAAGATTAGTTCCAGAATAATGCTTTTTATAAGTAAAAGTAACCAAGGAAGAACCTAATAATGCAGTTAGGTAGCACAGACTCATACCAACTAAAAGAAATGCTGTCTTCTCAACATATATGCTTCCTTTCTTATCATAGAAAAAATAGGCTCCTTGAGTTGTCTCAGGATACACAATCTTCTCTTTTTCAAATTCCTTGAAATAGGCACAACTTCTCAAATTGTATGGTGTAACACCCATATCCTGTCTTTTTTCTATCTTGTCCCAATGGTTGTCTAAATGCTCTTTTATCACTGGATAATTATTTATGTCAATTGGCGGGATATTTTTTTGTAAATCATCGTCAAAATATCCATTATGCGTGTTTATCAACCACAAATCTGCAAACTCTGCCCTATACCGTTTAATATCCCTGCCCCGCAGAATCGGCTTAATAATCTCTGCATTTTTCGCATCCTTGGCAATGAGTTCATCCTTCTTCTTGCCATCAATAATAAAGGCTTCGTTAAAACCGGTTAATACCCCCCGATAAATTGAAACATCCCACTCTTTCAGTGGCGTGCCGATTTTCTCAATCTTTTCCTTTATCTTCTGTTCATCCCTGCTTGCAATTATCCAGCTTGCCTCTGAAAAATTATTAAGGGTAATAGCCTTGGCAGAAAAATATTTGGCAATGTCTGTATCTTCCGTAAAATCTTTGCCAATAGAGCAGGCAGATGTACCGTAAGCATCATAATTGCAGGCTATTTTCTTCAAGCTGGAAGCTTGAGGTGCTTTTTTAAGTATCAAAATATTGGTATCAACAGTAGCACTTTCAAAAACCTTGTAGCCGCCAAAATCTATTATTTTCAAAGGATTGGTATTCTCTACAAAATATCTTCTGGTAGCCTCACCATAATTTGCCCTCATCCATTTATTGGAGGTAATGTAGGCTAATATCCCGCCATCCCTTAACAGCATATTCCCCTTTTCATAGAAAAGGCAATAAATATCACCAGTTTTGGCAAATGTTCTGTAATTCTGATTTTCCCAATCCTTCTGTTCCTGTTTGCCACTAAATTTCTGTATCTGCACATACGGCGGATTCCCAATCACCACATCAAATCCATCTTTTACTTCTGGGAAAAAATATTTAATGTCAAAAAATTCAACACTTTTGTGCTTAAACAAGTTATTGTAGCTCTCCCAGAGTTTTGCCTCGTTTTTCCTTTGTTCAATCACGGCTTTGTTTTTCTCAGCAAGATGCTTGCTAAAGCGTTCATCTTCATGTATGCTCAGGCGATTTATCTGAGCTAATTTTTCCTGCACCTTGCTATTTACCAATTCTTTAATTTTCTTAATGAGTTTCTTTTTTTCTTCCGGCTCGTAGGCTGTAAAATACTTTTCCGTAATCGTATTGAATTTGTCAAAAAATTCATCTTGTATCAATAAGTCCGTATGTTGGTTTTGTTCTGGCACTCCAATCAGTGTATTAGCGGCAACAAGTTTGAAATCAAGATTAGGTAGGGGCATTAAACCAAAATTGTTTTGGGCATTACCCTTAATGTCCTGGTCAACAAGCATGGAGATAAAAAAGCGTAATTTGGCAATCTGTATGGCAATAGGTTGAATATCCACGCCGTAAATACATTCTTGCAGAATACCAAGTTTGCGAAGATAATCCCAGTTTTCATGCTTTAGTTTGTTCCGCATTTCGTGTTGCAAATAGGCAGGGAATTTAACGATTACCTTCTCGAACCATTGCTTGTTTTCTGGGTCAAGTTTGTGAAGAATATGCACCAGTTTATGCAGAATACCCATCGGGAATGCACCGGAACCACAGGCAGGGTCAAGAATTTTGCAGTTGTCAATGGCGTTGATGAGGCTCAAAGTTTCTTCGTCGTTGAATGGATTTGGATTGTCAGAATAGGAAATGAGATCAGATAGTAGGTCAGACATTCCTGTCTGACAGGATGATGATGTTGGTAGGTCAGACATTCCTGTCTGACAATTGGTTTGAGGATTGTTGACAGACAGGAATGTCTGTCCTACCGATTCTACCGTGTTGTTGTTGGCAGACAAGAATGTCTGCCCTACCATTTTCTGTTTCAGATATGCCTTGAGTGATTCATCAACCATGTAATTGACAATCTCGCGTGGTGTATAAAATGAACCGGTCTGTTTGCGGGCAGTGGTCTGTGTTTCTGGGTTGTAGCTTGCCAGCAGGTTTTCAAAAACCCTGCCAAGAAGTTCCGGGTCAAGGGCAATATCTTCTTCAATCGGGGTATTTTCTTCTATGGTGAATTTGTATGAATTTAGAATGTCAATAATGCCACGAACAGTTTCTTCTTTCTTCTGGGGGTTATCCAATTCTTCACTCAGGTCAATTCCTTTGTGTTCACCCCAAAAGAGAAAATCTGGAACATGAGCCTGCTTCTGTTTCTTAGTAGAAAAACCATCAAGTCGTATTTCGATAGGGTTGTCTTTATCTTTTTTCTGATCTAAACATTCAAACAAGCCTCCGTTAAGGAAGGGGATGCATTCAAAGTGGTTTAAGAAGGTTTGGGGGGTTTGAAATAGTTCAACAAACCTGTAAACTAATGGGTCACCATATTCTTTGGGATTGTAACCTTCATCAATTACCTTGCGTTGGTCAATGGGTTTATTCAGTGTTGCAAAAAACAGGTTTTGAAGTATAGCTTTGTAATAAATGGTTTCATTGCCATTTTTGCCTTCAAAATCCTTGAGTATGTCCTTCAGTTTGTTTTCATCAAATAACTCAGGATTAATCAACCCTTTCTCTTTCATAAACCAGCAAAAAAGCAGCCGGGTGAGAAGCCGTATAAGTGATTCGTTTTGGTGAACCTTATCATTAATAATATTTTCATCTGGTCCAATCTGAGGGAATCTAACATTTTTTGATGCCCACAGATACCAATTAAACAATTCCTGATAAAACTGTTTATTGAGTTCCTTAGTATCAAGTGTTTTCTGCCAAGCGTTATGCAGTTCGACAAAGTTGGCAAATTTGTGTTTACGCAGAAGCTCGGAAAACGAAAGGTCAAACAGTATTTCAATATGAGCCCGATGTGGATTTTTGATATTAATATCTTTGATGAGTGTAATCTTTTCCATTACATCCTTACTCTCATCTCGTTTATGCAGCCTGCGATTGATAACGGCAAGGGTTAGTGATTGTCCATACTTAAAAAGCACCATTACAGGCATGGGAAAAACTTTGTTTAGTTCACGGGTAATCTGGCTTAATGCGGTTCTACTGTAATGGTCATGGGAAAGCTCAATGACGAAAAACAGGTAAGTTTCAATGATGGTGTTGTCAACTTTTTTCGTATCAAACAAGCCGAGTTGAGGGGCAATCTCATCTTTGGAAAGCTGAAACAAGAGGTCAACATATTTCCATTCCAACACCAGTGCTTTTGTCTCGTCAAAGCGGGTATTGCCATCCAGAAAAGATTCCTTAAAAAAGTGGTATGTCTTTTCGCTGAAAGGACTTTGACGATTGGTATTATAACCGAGTGTTGAAAATAATGACAAGGCATTTGTGGTTAGGGCACCATTCATAAAAGTAGTTATTGATGGTTTTATACCATTTTTCAAGTCTTTTTCCTGTAACATTACGCCCTCCCTTAGGGATTAGTTTTAGATGTTATTATGCCTTTTGGCAACTCCCATTTTCCTTTTTTAGTAGCTCCCGTGTGTCTGATTTTTCCTTCTTTTTTCAATAAATCCAGATGGTATTTCACTCCGTCTGAACTGAGGCTTGCTTGAAGCGATAATTCATTTCGGGTTATTGAAGGATTATTTTTAATGAGTTTAAGAATGATTTCTTGGGTAGTTTCTTGGGTAGTTTCTTGGGTAGTTTGGGTAGTTTGGGTAGTTTCTTGGGTAGTTTGGGTAGTTTCTTGGGTAGTTATCTCTGTGCCCTCTGATGCTCTTGGGAATACAGCTCTTACAAAAAAAGGCATCAGTTCGTATCGCACTTGCGGAACCTTTGCCTCCTTAAGCGCCAGATGGATTCTTCCAATTCCTGTCCCCATCTTTTCGATATAATCGATTCTCTGGAATAAATTTGCTATGCCAGGGTTTCTAAGCATGCTGAGCTTGCCGAAGTTTTCTAGTGTAAGCCCTTTTACCAGCCCACCTGGGTTGGTGAATTCGACACGGTCATCAAACATTTCTACCATTACATTTGCACCTTTTTCGAAATAGTCCCGGTGAACAACAGCGTTGATTAACGCTTCACGGAGCGCTTCATAGGGAATCTGGGGAATTTCCTTGCGAGCTAACTCGCCTGTGAATTCATATCGGACAGGTAGATACTGCTTAATAAAGTTCATAGCCAAATCAACGCTGGAAATAAGGTCGAAATTGTAGTCCTTGCGGTCCAGCACAATAACCTTATTCGTACCTCTGTAAAGCGCACAGGTTACAACAGTGTGGTAATAAAAGTCATTCAAGTTTTTTGCAAAGAAAAGCGGAGCAAGGTTATTGTAATATACCTGACCTTCTTGTATTTCTCCGATACCGAGATTGTTATATAAAAGAGGCTTATCTAATACAGGGCTGATGCCAGCCATTTTTAGAAAACGGTCTATTTTCTCCTTGTCAATATCGTTGTCTTTGAAATCCCGTTTCAATAATTCATCGTAACGGATTTTTCCTTCAGCCTGAATAAATGTAACAATTTGGTTGCGGTTTAGTTTCTGAGAGTTTGGTCCGGTTCGTATATAAAATCCGCTTGAACATTTATAGGGCTTGTCTATGCCTTCTCGAACATGAATGATAAGAATATTTTCAAATTCTTCAAGGAAAATTTTTACGGTTGGATCACAATTATTGGCAATATCCTGAATCTGGCTTTTTAACGCGTTATGAATCGTGATTCCTTTTACCTTGCTCTCGTCGTTGATTCCCAGAAATATTCTTCCTCCAGAAGCGTTAGCAAACGCGACCATTTCCCGATCAAGGTCAGAAACACGCTCCTTAAATTCAATCTTGTAGCCTTCGCCCTCTTCAAGGATTAGTTTCAGTTCTGTTTTAGTTAAAATCATATCCTTACCTCACAATCAACCATGTTACAAGTTCAAAGTTTTCCATTTTATGAAGCTGTTTTGTTGTAGGAATGAGCACCGCTCCTCTATCTGAGGTAAGATGCCGGTTGCTTCGTTTCTTAAAAATGCGGATAATTTCATCGACTGCTTTTTTTAACAACCCTGTATAGCCATCCATTTGTTCGCCATTTTGCGTTTCATCATTAAATAGTTCACAAAGTTTTTCATAAGGGGCTTTTTTGCCCTGACACATCAAACGGTATATTTCAAGTATCTGCATGGCATGGGTGTAGTTGAATCGCACGGTTCCGTCATTGCGGATATACACAAGAAAATAAGGATTCAGCGGATTAACCTCTTCGTTTCCATGGCTATCGTCCTTCTGTTTGAGGCAGAAAACCACACCGGGTTTAATAATCTCTTTTTCATGTTCACCTGATGGTAAAGGCACAACTGCGTACAGACCAAACGGGGCTTCTTTTAACCTCTTCCTGTTGCTCTCCAGAAAATTCATAAGCTCAATGCGAAAATTATCCAGAGTAAAATCGGTTAAAGACACGGATTCATCCATGTCCTCAAGGTCAAGGACTTCTTCTTTTAGTTTTTTAAGCTGCTTATTACGGTATTTGAGGTCGTCCCTGATAAGCTCTTCAATCTGTTCTGTATTCAATATATTATCCTCGCCGGTTGCTGTAACATCTACCAGAGCCATGCGAGCTTCAACACGCTCTTTAAGATTAATGTAATTATCAAGATCACTTGTAGGCCAGAAATTAACCAATTGAATGGTTTTGTTACTGCTGCCTAAACGGTCGATTCGTCCGAAACGCTGAATGATTCGTACCGGGTTCCAGTGGATATCATAATTGATGAGATAATCACAATCCTGTAGGTTCTGTCCTTCACTGATACAGTCAGTCGCAATGAGAATATCAATCTCTTCGCTTTGTGAAACTGATGTCATTTTATTGCGATTTTTTGATAATGGTGAAAAATTGAGCAGAATGTTATCATAATCAGTTTTACCCATACTGGTCTGCGTATAACTTCCGCACACCAGAGCGCAATGCAATTTGAGTTCCGTTCTGCACCAGTCTTTAATATTTGAATAAAGGTATTGTGCGGTATCTGCAAATGCGGTAAAGACAATGACTTTTTTATTCTCTCCGTTAAATGGACTCTTTGCTTTACTCGCAATTAGTTTTTTCAATTCTACAAGTTTCGCATCTCTTTCAGGAGTTACAAAGCAAGCATTATTATAAAGGTCAACCAACGATTCCTTGTCCTTTTTCAAATCCTTCAGCCAATCCTCCAGCTCCAAATCAGCCATGTCAAATTTAAGTTTTTTACCAACCTGCCATTGTTCTGAATTATCTGCATTCTCTTCCAATTCGTTTTCGTCTGGCTCAAGGCTTTCAAGGGATTCTTCCTGTGATGTTGCCTTTGTTTTCAGAAACTCGTTGATTTTGCTTTCCAGTTTTTCAATCTTCTGAATGGTTCGGTCCATTGATATCTCAAAGGATTCAATAGAGCTCTCCAGCCGTTTAAGATAATTGATTTTCATCATGCCAATTAGAAAACCTTCACGATCAGACTGCTTGAAAGCCAACACCCCATTTCTGGCAATCTCTTCATATTTCTGCTGCTTCTCTGGTTTCACATATGCCGAAGGATTAAAAACAGACAACTTGTATTCAAGAATTTGTTTATTCAATCGGTCATAAGAAGGGAAACGGTTATCAATATCAATTTCAGGATACACAGAATGTGGCTTTTTTCTTTCCGGGAACTTGCCAATAGATTCGATGTTATAGAAATTTTTGATATGCTTCCTTGAACGAGCAATGGTTAGCCCATCAAGCAGCTTGAAAAACGCTGAATCGAGCCTTTCCAGAAGTTGTTTCATGTTCCTTTGGGGGTTCTTCTTGGGATCAGACCATGTGGTAAAATGGGTCTGTGCATTTTTCAGGGTGAGTCCAATATCTTTTATTTTGCAACAATCAAAGAGAGCGTCATCTTCCCCTTCGGTGATAAAGGCAATCTGATTGCGTAGATCACGCAGACTGTTGTTAACAGGGGTAGCGGACAGCATCAGGACTTTGGTCTTTGCTCCAGATTTAATAACTTTTTCCATGAGCCATCTTGCCCGGTTCATTTTTATGTTGCCGTCATTCTTCACTTTTTCTACAGGATTTCCCCTGAAATGATGGGATTCGTCAATAACTACAAGGTCATAAGCACCCCAATTAAAGTTTTCAAGATCAATGGCATTTGCCCCAGAGCGGCCAGATTCTCGCCCCATGTCTGTGTGATAGAGAACTGTATAATTGAATCTGTCCTTTTTGAAGGGATTGAGCACATGATTCTGGCTTGCTTGATAAATGGTCCAGTTGCCGGTGAGTTTTTTAGGGCATAAGACAAGAACTCGGCTATTCAGCAGTTCAAAATACTTGATAACAGCAAGGGCTTCATATGTCTTTCCAAGACCAACGCTGTCAGCGATAATGCAGCCGTTATGCTTTAGGATTTTATTGATTGCTCCCTTTACGCCATCTTTTTGGAAGTCATAGAGCATATCCCATATTTCGCTGTCAAAAAAGCCGGTGCGGTCATTTAGAAGACCGCCCTTTTTTTGTTCATCCAAATAGCTTTCAAAGATATGATAAAGCGTTTTGAAGTAAATAAATTCTGGCTCGTTTTCGATATACAATTGTTCAAGGTCTTTTAATACCTCATCCTTGACATCCTCTACAAGACCTGTCTGGTCGTTCCAGATTGCATCAAACCATTGTTTAAGTTCCTGTCTGTCTCGGTCACTATCGATAACAATATTCAACTCAATATTTTTACTTCCACCAAGCCCAAGCCCATTGACAGTAAAGTTTGAGCTTCCAACGATTGCCTTTTCAATCTTGCTTTCCTGCTGAATATGGTACATTTTCCCATGAAGAAAATTAGGCTTTACCATCGAACGGATTTCACTTTTATTTTTTATCCATTCTGAACATTCTTTGGCGATTGATTTTTGAGTAAGACGGTTTTCAATAGGAATAACAAGCCTGTCATCTTCTATCTTAAAATCACGGGTATTTATCTTGTCTGGGTCCATTGATCTTATAAAGGTAGGCTCGCCAAATAAAAACCGTAAATGATTGATAGCATCAAGATTGCTTTTCAAGTGATGATAGGCGTAGATGGTGAAATATGCGGATACTATTGAAACATTAGAGTTGCTGCTAATGGCTTGTTTTAAGAAATCCCCGACGGTTCCATTAGAATGATTATCACGAATTGATGAATAATCCATGTCTTATTATCCCCTTTCTTCTCTTTATCATTGGTAGAACAGGCATTCTTGCCTGTTTCTGGTTTCCAAAAAGCAACGCAAGACTACTGTCTCGTCAACCTTAAAATGACAGATAAGTCGGTAGGGCAGACATTCTTGTCTGTCGTTTATCTTAAGCGAACAAATGAGTCAGGCAAGAATGCCTGACCTACCGACTATAGGAGCCTTATCCGACATTTGAGAGTTAATATGACACTATTCTTCTCAAGCTGAAAGCTTGAGCTACCCTCTATGAATAGCATTCATCTTCATCTCAACATCAAGCAGACCATCAGATGATACCTGCACAGACAGCCCATTTACCTGATAGGACTTAGCACTGGTTTTTAATTTATACAAAATATCTGTTAAGCCTTGAGCAGAGGTCTTCAGTTTAAGATTAATCCCTATTTGAACATATCCTGCACCCATTTCTTTTTCCGGCAGAACATCTATCCGGACAATCGAATCTCTTTTGTCATCAATTATTTTCTGAATATCCTCAAGCAGGCAGGTTGTAGACAATGAAGGGGTTTTATTCTGATAGCAGCGAGCTTCAAATTGGGATATCGTTTTTTGAATCTGGCAACACTGTTGTGTATAAAATTCTGCATTTTGCAGACAATCCCTATAATTTTCCAGTTTAGCAGTAGCCTGCTTAAACTCACGGTGTATCCTGAGATATTGATTTATTTCATACTTCCATAACCCAAGCATAAGAATAATTATCAGGATGAATAGCCCTGATAGTTTAAGCATTGTTTTGTTTTGAATAATCTTTTTCATCTGAAAATTTTTTCACCGTTGAGTATAAACAGATAAATCTCAGCAATTCTAATTATGGAAAAACTTATGTAAGAAAGAGGGATATGATATATTGATTATCAGTAACTACTCACCACAGAAGCACTCAAGACAAGAGAGAAAGAAAAAGAATCCACAGAGGACACAGATTGCACAGATTAATAAGGAAAAGAGGAAAAAGATTATCGTGAAAACACGAAAGAAGATGTCTACTCTCTCTTTCTACTTTTTCGCATTTTTCATGGTTTCGTGATTACATTCTTTCTTTTTTTCTCTAACAATCTGTGTCCTCTGCTGGTTCGTAATACAGGTTCGATCTATGTAAGGTCAAAAGCTCGCATTGCTTTCGAATACTTAGCTTCTTATGGTCAAGTTCAATTAACCTCTTTTTCCCCTCAATGTTCAAGTAACAAATTTTTTTTAAGCCATTCGTTTTCTACTCTTAATTGCCCAATTTGACAATAAAGTTCGTTAACAAGTTTCTCATTGTCTCGCTTGGAATTATCTCCCTTCCCCTTGAAAATTCCCACAAGCTCTTCCATCGCTTGTTTACGCCATCTACCGATTTGTGCCTTATGAACCTCATATTTTGATGATAACTCTGCTATAGTCATCTCCTCTTTGAGTGCTGCCAATGCAACCTTTCCCATAAATTCTGGACTGAAGCTTTTTCGCATTTCGGACCTCCTTTTTTTGTCATTATACCACAAAAATGTAGCTTAATGTAACTTAAAAAGTGGTCCGAAAAAACCCTACCAGCATACCCTCACCGTAGCCAATTCTACTCGACCAATATCTTCTGGAATTAATTCGCCTGCTTTTTGCAATCCTTCTATAAAACCATCAATAGCTTCTTTGGTTCTTTTAATTGCCTCTTCTTTATTCCAACCATAAGTGATACACCCTGGTAATGCAGGAACTCGGACAGTATATCCTTCTTCTGGGTAATTAGGTTCTAATATTATAGTGTATGTATACATCCTTATTCACCTCCATTTTTCAAAGCAGTTGTCCTAACTCATCCCACGAAATATTGGATTCGAGATATTTTCCATAATTTGAGTGTAACACATAGGATATGGAATGTCAAGAAAAAAGTGATTGCTCAGCTCGAAAAATTTAGTGGTTATGTGTCAAAATTTCCAATATAATATAACTCAATCGAGCATCATTTGATGCTCATATCATTAAATAGGGGGTGTAGTATTATGAGTGAACTTCGTCAACGGATGACTGAAGACTTACAGTTAAGGGGGATGTCAGAACGGACACAGGAGATGTCCGTTCGGGCAGTGCGTCAGCTTGCCGAGCATTATCACAAGTCGCCGGATAAAAAACTAAAAGAAGAACTTCGCAGCTATTTCCTTTATATCAAAAATGTGAAGAAGTACTCAAGGGCTACCAGTACCATTGCCCTTTGTGGTATCAAGTTCTTCTATGAACAGACATTAAAGGTGAAGTGGACAACATTGACTTTTGTGCGTGCACCCAGGGAAAAGAAACTCCCTGACATATTGAGCAGGGAAGAAGTCCAGTGCATACTGAAGAATATCCGGCTTCAAAGATATCGTGCCTGCCTACAAACCATTTATTCTTGCGGGCTACGGTTGCAAGAGGGGACAAATCTTCAGGTGCAGGATATGGACAGTGCCAGAATGCTAATTCATTTGAGAGGTGGAAAAGGCAACAAGGATCGATATGTTCCTCTTCCTCAAAAAACACTCGATGTTCTGCGTGAATACTGGAAAACCCATCGTAACCCTGTCTGGATATTTCCTGCTCCAGGACGCGGCGGTATCGGCATGTCAATAGCCAATGAACCCATGCCAAAAGGCAGTGTTCAAGGAGCATTTAGACTTGCCTTAAAAGAGAGTGGTATTCATAAACATGCCTCGGTGCATACCCTCAGGCATTCCTATGCTACTCATCTTTTGGAAGCAGGGATTAACCTTCGTCTTATTCAGGAATATCTGGGACACAATTCTCTCCAAACAACATCTATTTATGCCCATCTTACCCAAAAAGCACAGGAGATGGCTGCTGAACATATCAACAGTCTTATGAATAGCCTTTAACCTGCTTTTAAGGAGTTTTGTTATGGTAGAATTAGCTGATATATTCCGTATTCACGGTTCCCAATATCGAGCAAGGTTTAAGAATCATATGCTGCCCAACCATTTGAAGGCCATGCAAGCTATTGAAGAGTGTCGAACCGAAGCTCTTGGAGGACATGTTTATTTCTGTGAAAAATGCGGAGAAAACCACTACAGTTATCATTCCTGCAAGAATAGACATTGCCCCAAATGTCAGAATGATAGTGCCAATGAGTGGCTGCAAAAACAGCAGGAACTTCTCCTGACTGGGACACATTTTATGAACACATGGACATTACCTGATTCTTTAAGGCAGCTTGCCCGAAACAATCAGAAAATAATGTACAATATTCTCTTCAAAGCCTCAGCCGCAACCTTACAGAAGCTGGCATTAGATCCCAGATATGTTGGCGGAGAAATAGGTATGATGGGTGTTCTCCATACATGGAGAAGGGATATAGGCTATCATCCTCATATCCATTATATCATATCAGCCGGTGGTCTTTCTCCAGATGGTACTCAATGGCTGTTTGCCGGGAAAAACTTCCTCCTGCCGGTCAAGGCTCTTTCAATCATTTTCCGGGCAAAATTCAGGGATGAATTAAAAAAGACCAAACTGTTCAGTGCTGTCCCTGCGGATACATGGAAAAAGATTGGGTAGTTCACAGCAAACCTGTTGGTTCAGGAATACACGCCTTCAAGTATTTGGCACCTTATATCTTCCGGATAGCTATTAGCAATAAGCGTATTTTGAAGCTACAGGATGGGATGGTTACCTTCCAGCTGCAAGGAATCAAGTACCTGTCCACTCAAAACACAGACAGTAACTGCTGAAGAATTTATTCGACGCTTTCTGCAACATGTTCTGCCAGAGAGATTTGTAAAGGTGCGATATTACGGAATATGGAGCCTCAACAAACGGCATCTGCTAAACAAAGCCAAAGAACTTCTTGAGGGGACAGTTACTGAACAAGAAGTGCCTGAGGATAAAGAATCGTCTGATGTTAAAAATGAAGCCAAACCTTTTTGTTACCCAAAGTGTGGCAGTGTGTTGGTATTGGTTGAAAATCTACAACCAAAGAAAAGGAGACCACCTTGATTAGAAAATCGTTAATAGTTCATTTCAAAAATTCACTTTACTTGCGTAAAAATAACACAAATATAGGACACCATAGGAGAGGTATGCCTGATTGCGGAAATAAAGGCAAAATCAGCAATTCAAAGGCATCAGGTAATGCTGCAAAAATACATGCCATCTCCATTTTATCGGTTAAAAATACTCACTGCCTAATCTTGTCCTGCTTGAATCATTGCAAAATAAAGCACTGTTTCCAACATATACCCCTATCCAATTTATTCAAACTCCAAATAGTAACCTCAACTTAATTCAACATAGAATTGTGTGTCGGCTACTTGTCCAATTATATAACCGTTATTTTAATGCACCGCTCCACACAAATTCTTAATATGTTATACGCCCTGCTATGCTTTTTGCTATCATCTATTACGCTGTAATTCCTCTTTTACTTGCATTAAGAATAGTGATACCTACCACTTCACCTTTTTCATATCTGATAATAATATCGTCCCCAGTGAGTTCACTATCATCTGCATGACTTGGTTTTTTAAAGTTCAAATACAGTACATCTGCTTCCTTATCATAGCTAGACCAAATACGCATATACGGGATGCCTACCAGTTGAGGGACTATGTTTAAAATCTTTTGAACTTCTACAGGGGCCATAATTTTTTCCTCCGTTCAAGTTGCTTTTTCCGTCTTGTTAAAAATGCTGTAATTATAAATCCATCTTCTTTGCTCACTTCTCTGTATATCACCACAATATATTTACCTGCCTCAATTTCTTTTATAGCAATACATTCTCCAGTTCCACCCTGATAAATTGCCTCTGGAGACTCAACGGTCTCAAGAACTTCAAAATAATAGCCAGCCATTTCTGAATGTTCTTCTGTGATGTGAAACCATCTTTCTTCTGTTAATCTAATGTTTGCACCATTTTTAGATTGAATCATTTCCATTCTTTCAGATTATCCCTTTATCATTGTGTGGCGTATAACGACAAGCTCACCGGCTGCAATGGAGCGCAGCGGAATTGCAGTCCGGTGCAGCGCTTTGTTAGCCACTCTTTACCTTTATTGTCCATTCATTGGGTTCCAATTTTGAATCTTTAGGTAAATCATTTGTATCGAGACGTGGAAGTGTCAACGGATTGTCTGAGTTTAAGTCCGCAACACCTACTTTTGTGGTAAGCCCAACGGAACAGTTCCGCTCTTTCAGAATAGTCAACAAGGATTCATTGTATTCGCCGTATGGATAACACATGATCCAACGAAAAGGATCAGATCCAATTTTTTTCAAAAATTCAAGGGACAAATCAATTTCTTTCCTTTGGTCATCTTCTGAAATTGAATTGAGCCAATAGTGATCAAATCCATGACTGCCAATGTACATGCCGTTTCTTTGTAAGCATGATATCTGGTCAATGCTACTATAAAGCTCTTTTGAAAAAGCTTTCTCATCGTTTGACACAAACTTCTTAAATAATTCATTCGTAATAACATAGCGTAGTTTTTCAAGCAGTTCGCGCTGTAGCATGTATTTCACAAACATTACTTCTGCCGTGTCATAACGACTTGGAACTCCACATTTTTGCCAATAGAATTCTGATGATTCCAGATGATATAATGAACGGTTCTCGTCTAAAGATTGGTAAATGTAGTTGACCAAAACACTCTTGTCTGGAACGCAGGCAAGGATAAAATGGATTTTGTTTACATCTAATACTTGGCTTTCAAGAATACATTTTGCTGGGGGAAAAAAGCAACCTGATAGCTTTTCCCTGTCTAAAACAGGGAAGACATCAGTAAAATGATCAATATATCCATCATCAAATGTAAGTAGCAATGATTGTGGAGGCAAGTCAGAAGTAGAGTTGGATTTGATTGCGTCCATCAAATCATAGGCACTTATCACATTATAGTGCTTCTTTATATACACTAATTGCTCTTTGAATAGGGCAATATCAAGCCCCTTAATCTCAGGATACCTTGAGTGTTTCAAGTCTCTTACATAGTGTGATACATGACTATAGTTAATTTACTCATATTTTTTCCTTCAAATTGTCTTTCTGTAAGTTCTGATATGTTTGTGTCGTGGGTCGATCTAAATCTGCATCTTCCTTGGTCATGTACAGCTTGCCAATATCAGCCATACCGACAAAATCTTTCTTACTCCAATATATTAAAGAGGTTGTAGGTGGCTTTCTAAGCTTTACAGGATGAAAAAGATGGGGAAATTGAAAACAACCATCATCGTTAATCGAAAACCATCCTGAGCTAATAAAATATTTGCTTATACTTGTAGATGTGCAATAAAAATCAGCTAAATGAATACTATTCGTTAAACAGAATTCATTGATAAATGAAATAGTCGCTTGCATATCAGAAGGATCGCCAAAACAATCTAATACATGCAATATATTTAAGCCTTTTACACTTTTTTCTACTCTCATGCAGACAATGCATCCTTTACCTTTACTATTTCCATTGGCATGAATTAAATGTTGACTATATTCGAAAATTGGGTGTTCTGAATAACGCCATTGCAAATGATCATAATCTCTACTAAAAAAATTAAATCTTTTGCTCATTACATCCTCAAGCAGTCCAACTTTTTCTCTGCTTAGTGAGCTTATACTGAATTGTTGATTTGCAATGTTTAACCATTGTTTGGCTAACTTTTTAGCAAGAGGCGTACATTCAGCATAATCTTCAATCTTGTCAAAATCAAAAACTCTCACATAGCGAGGAATGGCTTTTATGTAACGAAATCCACTTCTCATGTAAATCGGCAATGCCATATCGGATATTCCCATACCTATCAGTATGTCATACCGATTTTGAATTTCTTTTAAAATCTTTGCACCGATCCCTTTTCCGATATGCTTCTCATCAACAATCCATGTCGTAAGTTCAGCACCTTTTGATTTTGAGCCATTGAGAAAAAAAGGTCTTCTGTTTAAGCCCATCACGCCATACAACTCATCTGAATCCTCATCAGCAGCAACCATGCAGTGATCAGAGCCAGCATCTGATGGTGATTCAGTAAACTGCCATTGATAGAACGACGGCATTGATAAAGCAATCTCTCTTTTCCAATGGTTTCTATAAAATTCACTGACACGACTGCTTTCTATACCTAACTCGGAAACTTCACCAATTTTGATTCCCATAATTACCTCTTTCTTGTGTGGCTAACGATAAATGTTGAGTTGCTGCGGGGCTGGCACATCCTCTTAATGTTGATTTCACTACTAATATTTGAATTATCACAAACTATGGATAA
>MNYI01000191.1 GCA_001873945.1 Candidatus Desantisbacteria bacterium CG2_30_40_21 | reverse complement strand
CGTAACTACTCAGGTAAAGGAATTTACCACGGAGAACACATAAGTTGATAGGTTGATAGGTTGATGAGTTTATAGGTTAAAGGAACACAGATTCATAATTCATAAACATTTCCTATCAATTCATCCACTTATCAACCCATCAACTATTCAACTTATCAACTTTTTGTGTTTTCGTGCCTTTGTGGTGAGTAGTTACAGCAAATCTACTAAAAGAGAAGAATCCCTTTGTTATTGGGGCGGTCTTAATGGATCGCCCCATTTTTTGTAGGGGCATGGTTCACCCCCTACCATGGGCAAACGCATCTAAATTTTTGCCCTGTGGGGGAAGCCAGCAATTCACCCAGAATTGCTACCATACAAATTTTTTAATTGACTTATCATCGATTATATGGTATTCTATACAAAATAAAGTAATTGAGGCAACAGATTTAGGGGTTAACAATGTATGCTATTATTGTTGGATGCGGACGGGTTGGGGCACAAATAGCCAATCTTTTAAGTATAGAGGGACACAATGTTGTCGTTATTGACCGCAATAGTCCTTCCTTTAACAGGCTTGGGGCAAACTTTAATGGTATCACCATAGTTGGCTCGGGCTATGATCTGGAGGTATTAGAGGATGCCGGCATTAAAAAGGCTGATGCATTGGCAGCAGTAACTAATGAGGATAATGTAAATATCATTGCGGCTCAGGTAGCAAAAACTATATTTAAGGTGCCAAGGGTAATTGCCCGTATCTATGACCCAAAGCGGGAAGAGTTGTATGAAGAGTTTGGATTAGATGTTATTGGCGGCACAACCCTGTTTGCCAGACTTATAATGGATAAACTTATAGAAAAATCTATTACCCATTTCCTTTCAGAGGATTATGGAATGGATATAATTGAATTAAAGATAAATGACGATCTATCTGATTTGACTATGGAAAAGATAGAAGAAAAGGAAAGGGTAAAGATATTTGCCATAATCAGACCTGATGAAGCTATTTATCCTCAGAAGAATATGTATGCACGGACAGGTGATATTTTGATTGCTGTAGGAGAGACAAAGAGATAAAATGAACATTGTTATTGTTGGTGGTGGAAAGGTAGGTTTTCGTCTAGCAGGTTTGTTGGTAAAGGACAAGCATGAGATAGCAATTGTTGAAAAAAACAGGATTGTCTGCGAGGATATTGCCTCAGACTTAAACATTCTGGTTATTCATGGAGATGGCTGCGAATCACGATATCTGGAGGATGCTGGTATCAGGGAGGCAGATGTTCTGGCTACGGTTACTGGAAATGACGAGGATAATATCGTTATCTGCCAATTAGCAAAGAAAAAGTTTGATATTCCAAGAACCGTTGCCAGAGTCAATGATCCCAAAAATGAACATATCTTCCATGCCTTAGGGATAGATGTGCCGGTAAATAGTACTTCTATTATCGCTCATATTATTGAAGAAGAGGCTTCCATGGATGACTTTGTGAACCTGATGACCTTTAAGCATGGCAAGTTAGCCTTAGTCAGGGTAGATATTCAGGAAGAATCTACGGCTATAGATTGTGCGATAAAAAACATTCACCTGCCACCACAATCAGTTATTGTCTCCATTGTCAGGGGTGAGGATGTTTTGGTTCCTGGAGGAGATACCATTCTCCGAAAAGGTGATGACCTCATTGCTATTACGACTATTGAGCATGAAAAGGAACTTCTCGAACGCCTTCTGGGAGAGATTGGAATATAATGAACAGGACAACTACGATACTGGAAAGCATCATTAACTTTATACTCGGCTTTTTAGTAGAACTTTCGCTGATTGGTATTATCATCATCATTGCCATTTGTATCGCCGGCATGGTCAGGCTTATATGATTCCTAAACCAACTATTATAGATATAAAAAGTATTGGATATTATCTGGGTAGGCTAATCATTGGCTATGGGCTATTGTTGTTAATTCCTTTTGTTATCTCCATGTTTTATGGGGAGTATTCTGATAGTCTGAATCTGGCTATTGGCTTGTTTTGCTGTCTTATCGCTGGATATGGATTACTCTTATTCTGTCCACAAACCTCTACCCTTGCCTGGATGCAGGGGATGGTTATTGCCTCTTTAGCATGGCTATTGTTTATGCTCTTTGGGGCAATACCCCTTTACTTGAGTGGATACTTTAACTCATATCTTGATGCCTGCTTTGATTCCATGAGTGGACTGGCAACGGTTGGTCTTCCCCTGTTTCAAGACCTTGACCATGCGTCACATGGTATCAAGATGTGGCGTTTTCTTCAGGCATTTGTTGGTGGACAGGGGATGATACTTATTGCCATGATTTTCTTGGGCAGAGTGGGTGGTGTCTCTGGACTGTATGCTGGTGAGGGTAGGGAAGACAGGATATTACCCAATATTACTCACACAGCACGGGAGATATGGAAGATAACCTGTATTTATCTTTGTCTTGGCACAATTGCCCTCTGGATAGCTGGAATAAGTGCTGGATTCTCATGGAAAGAGTCTTTCTGGCATGGGCTGTGGTTATTTATCTCTTCCTGGGACACCTGTGGATTTGCCCCGCAAGGTATGGGCATGATATATTATCATAGCATGGCTATGGAATTAATAACCATGATTTGTTTTATCATGGGATCAATGAGTTTTGTCCTTCATTATACCCTGTTATCAGGCAATAGAAGGGAGATATTTAAGGATATTGAGATAATGGCTTTTGTTATCAGCATTACTGTGCTGTTTACTATCCTCTGCGTAAGCCTTCAACAAAATAATATTTATCCCAATATTGCCTGTCTGGTTCAAAAAGGGATTTATATCCTTATGTCAGCACATACAACTACCGGGCATCAAACTGTTTATCCCTCTCAGTTCATAAGCGAATGGGGGCAAATAGGCATGTGTGTTTTGATAATAGCGATGGCTATTGGAGCCTGTGCTGGCTCTACAGGTGGCGGAATCAAGGTATTGAGGGTTGGAATAATAATCAAGGGAATAATTCAGGATATAATCCGTCTTGTTTCCCCGAGCTCAGCCATAATCAAGGATAAATTTCATCATATCAAAGATACATTCTTAGATGACAGGATTGTTCGTGTGGCTTTATCAATAACATTTTTCTTTGCTTTAATCTATGGGATTGGTGCCTTAATTGGAATATTTTATGGCTACCCATGCTTGAATGCTATCTTTGAATCTGTCTCTGTAGCAAGTGGAACGGGCTTAAGCTGTGGGATAACCGTCTCCTCAATGCCGGATATTCTCAAGATTGTCTATATCTTTGAGATGTGGGCTGGACGATTGGAGTTCATGTCTGTGCTGGCATTGGTAGGGTTTGGTATGGCGTTGATGAAAAGGTAGGAACGAGGAAAGAAAAACCCTCACATGAGGGGAGCATGATCCCGAAGCGAGGACGCTTCAGTTACTTTATTCGAAAACCCCTTATATGAGGGGAATATGAGGGGTAAGAATGAGGATATTGATAATATTGTTTCTGCTGATGCTGTCTGTCCCCTGTTACTGCGAAACATCCGGAGAATTGGTTGCCAAATGCAGGGAATATGATGGGAAGAATATTACCCTTAAGGGTGAAATTATTGGCGAGGTGGCAAAGAGGGGAGGAAATGCCTGGCTGAATATCTCGGATGGAAACTATGGCATTGGTGTTTTTGCCCCTATCTCTATGATCCCGGTGATTAGCCATACTGGTAACTATAATGCTAAGGGTGCTGTTGTCTCTGTAGCTGGAACATTTCATCGGGCGTGTTCGGAACATGGCGGAGGGCTTGATATTCATGCTACAACAATAAAATTAGTTAATCATGGCTATTTTTTTCAGCACGCAATACAATCTGATAGAATCAGGGCTGTTTTATTTCTTGGGCTGATAGCCATTATTGTGATCAGCCTTTATCATCTTAAAACAATAAAAGGAGAACGCAGGAATGAAGTGGATTGAGAAAACATTTGAATCGATTTTATGGAACAGCCGACTTGTTATTCTGTTGGCTGTAGTTGCCAGTATGGTGTCAGCTATTATTCTTTTCTTAATTGCTGCATGGGATGTATGGATTATGACTGTTCATGTCTGGCAATATGTGACCGGACAATCTGTCGAACTATACGATGTTTTTCATGATAATCTGGTTGGGCATATTATTGGTGCGGTAGATGATTTTCTGCTGGGCACAGTACTCTTGATCTTTTCTATGGGTCTTTACGAGCTGTTTATTAGCAAGATAGGTGCGGCAGAAAATACAGAGCATGGCTCTAACATATTATTAATCAAGAGTCTGGATGACTTAAAAGACAGGTTGGCAAAGGTTATCCTCATGATACTGATTGTCTCATTCTTTAAGCATGTGATCCATGCATCATTTGTTGAACCAATCAATATTCTCATGTTAGGAGGTGGTATCTTGTGTGTATCGCTTGCCTTGTATTTTGGGCATAAGGCAGGGAGGCATGCTTGAAAGGGGAAATTAAAAAGTAAAAAGGAGGAGTAATATAAAATGCTTGAAGTAACAGACATCATGAAGGTATTACCGCATCGTTATCCATTTCTCTTGGTGGATAGAATCATAGAGGTGGAAAAGGGCAAAAGGATTGTTGGCATCAAGAATGTAACTATGAATGAAAACTTTTTTCAGGGGCATTTTCCAGGCAAGCCAGTGATGCCGGGGGTTTTGATTATTGAGGCAATGGCACAAACCGGTGGGGTACTGCTCCTTTCTGAGGGTGAACAGGAGGGCAAGATTGTTTACTTTATGGGGATTGATAAGGCAAGATTCAGAAAACCAGTTGTGCCCGGGGATCAATTGAGATTTGAGGTTACAGCCATTCGTGTGCGGTCAAAGACTGGGTTGATGGAGGGCAAGGCGTTTGTTGGTGATACCCTTGTTGCTGAGGCAGAGATGATGTTTATGATGGCGGAGTAGTAAAATGATTGCAAATATTCATCCCACCGCAATTATCCATCCAGAGGCACAGCTTGGTGAAGGGGTGACAGTTGGTCCCTTTGCTGTAATTGGCGAACGAGTCAAAATTGGTCACGGGTCACAGATTGGTGCTCATGCCATACTTACCAACTGGACAACCATTGGCATGAACTGTGAGATTCATGCTGGTGTGGTCATTGGGGATAATCCACAGATCAAGGGCTATAAACATGAGGAATCGTATGTTATTATCGGGAATAATAATGTTATCCGTGAGTATGTAACCATTCATCGAGGTTGGCATAAAAATGACGCTACCAGAATAGGCAATGATAACTTTTTTATGGCAAATGTCCATATTGCCCATGATTGCCAGATTGGGGATAATATA
Source organism: Candidatus Desantisbacteria bacterium CG2_30_40_21 (assembly GCA_001873945.1). GTDB lineage: Bacteria > UBA9089 > CG2-30-40-21 > CG2-30-40-21 > CG2-30-40-21 > CG2-30-40-21. Next base: position 8,072 of record MNYI01000191.1, on the reverse strand, counting down.
GTTATGGCTAACTATGCTACACTTGGCGGTCATGTAGTTGTTGAGGATAATGCCTTTATCTCCGGACTGGTTGGGATTCATCAATTTGTCAGAATAGGGAGATTTGCCATGATTGGGGGGTGTTCCAAGGTGGTGCAGGATGTTACCCCATATGCCCTTGTAGATGGTCATCCGGCGGCTGTCTCTGGCTTGAACATGGTTGGTATGCGGCGGGCAGGTATTTCCTCACAGACACGAGGCACTTTGAAAAAGGCATATCATATATTGTATCACTCCAACCGTAATACCAATCAGGCTCTTTCATTGATACGAAATGAAATGGAGATGACCCCGGAGCTGGAACACTTAGTAGGGTTTGTGGAAACGGCAAAGAGGGGGATATGCCGGGGAAGGAAGGTGGAGATGGTAAATGAGGGTGGTCACTGACAAGGAGATTGGACGATGGTTGAAAAGACAATAGGTGTAATTGCCGGTGCAGGTGATCTTCCGTTGGTAGCTATTGATGGAATATGGGCAATGGGTAATGATCCTATGGTCATAAGCGTGGTGGAAAACCTTCTCCTGCCTGAAGGAACAATAAAGATTGGATTGGGTGAGGTGTCTCTGATTATTGACATACTCCATCAACAACAGGTGAAGGATATATTATTCGTTGGCAAGGTAGATAAAAGGCTATTGTTGGAAATAACACTTGATGAGCGGGCAAGGCAGATACTCTCAGGATTAGATGCAAGGGATGATGCTCACTTGATGTTGGCAATAACACAAGAGCTGGAAAGGGAAGGATTTAAGATAGTCAAACAAACTGATTACCTTAGTCGACTTATCCCATCCCAGGGTGTATTAAGCCAAAAAGAGCCGGATGGCAGGCAAAAACAGGATATTGATTATTGGTTTAACATAGCTAAAAAAGTGGCTGATTTGGGTATTGGTCAGACAATTGTGGTTAAGGATAAGATGGTTATGGCGGTTGAGGCAATCGAAGGAACGGATGCAGCCATCCTTCGTGGTGGAATGCTGGCTAAGGGCGGGGCAGTGGTTGTAAAGGTAAGCAGCACAAATCATGACTTCCGATTTGATGTCCCAACCGTGGGCAAGGAGACCATAGCCTCAATGATTAAGGCAAAGGCAAGTGTTCTGGTTGTTGAGGCTGGAAGAACATTCTTGATGAATGGAGTGATAGATGAGGCTGATAGGGCTGGTATGGTGGTAGTTGCACACGAGAGAGAAGATAATCTATACTCAAGTGGGTAACAAGACATTACGAACAATGAACCCGTCCAACAAGGTCATACTCTGTCGCAGCTATTATCTCTACTGGCACAATCTCTCCTATCTTGATACCATTACCCTCAAGATATATTACCCCGTCTATTTCTGGAGCCTCATATTGACTCCTGCCAATCATCCCTTGTTCAAGGTATCCCTCAATAATTACATCCAATATCTTTCCAATCTTTTCCTTTTTTTTCTTAAAAGACACCTTTTTTTGTAATTCCATTATTCTGTGATGCCTTTCTTCCTTCACCTTCTCGTCCACATGGTTTGAAAAATTAAAGGCAGGTGTGCCAGATTCCTTAGAATAAGGGAAAACACCAAGATGTTCAAACCTTGTTTCTCTTACAAAATCAAGAAGTGCCTCGAATTCATCCTCTCCCTCTCCAGGAAAACCAACAATAAGGGATGTTCGCAAGGCAATATCCGGCATAGCCTGCCTTAGCCTGCTGATTAATCCCTTTATCTGCCCGGATGAACACTTTCTGTTCATAGCCTGCAGGATTGGATCGCTTATATGTTGAACAGGCAGGTCAAGATAATGGCATATATTGGGAGATTTGGCCATTATTTCTATAAGCTCATCAGTAACATGTGCTGGATGCGTATACATCAGGCGAATCCAGAGATTATTAGAGATAGTTGTTAATCGTTTCAATAGCTCGGGCAACGAGAGCCTGCCATGAGTATCCATGCCATAAAGGGTTATATCCTGAGCTATCAGGTTTATTTCACGGCTACCTACTGCATTAACAAGCTCATCAACTTCTTCTATAATACCCTCCATATCCCTGCTTTGATATTTGCCGCGTAAGGTAGGGATAAGGCAATAAGAGCAGCAATTATTGCACCCATCAGCTATCTTGACATAGGCTGTATGAGGAAGGGTAGAAATAATTCGGCTGTAGGCTCGTTGATGCAGCCTTTCACCCAGACATACTTGTTTTTCATCAACTATTGCCTGATAAATCTCTTCTATTTTTCCCACACCAATCAAATGGTCTATTTCCGGAAACTCATCCAACAATTTTTCCCCATGCAATTGTACCAAACACCCGGCAACAATCAGCTTTTCATATTTTCCTATATTCTCTGCAATTATGGATATAGACTCTTCTCTTGCTTTTTCCAGAAAGGCACAGGTGTTGATGATAAGTACGGCTGCCTCATCTGGATTAAATGTAAATTCATACCCCTTGTCCCTGAGTGTTCCAAGCATAATCTCTGTATCCACCAGATTTTTTGGACACCCAAGGCTAATAGCTGATACCTTAGACATTTAGACCTCCTACCCCAACGATAATCCAAAACATCTCAAAATATCATGATAAGTTACTAGTAACAGCAGCGATACAAGAAGAACAATTCCCACAACATTTGCTGCCTCCTGAACCTTTCGTGCAATCCTTGGATTGGTACATTTTTCAAGAAGAAGAATAACTAAGTGTCCGCCATCAAGCACCGGAAGTGGAAGTAGATTAAAAAACCACAGATTGACACTCAAAAAGCCAATGAAAAGCAACAGGTTGCCAAGCCCTGACTTGCTTTGTTCCCCAGCCATACTGAATATACCCACAGGACCAGAAAGATCATTAACAGAGATACATTTTTCAGCAAAGCCGCGGATAACCAACATAATGTATTGAGGTGTACCGATCACTGTCCTTAAAAATCCTTCGGTTAATGCCTCTATTGGACCCAGCCTATGCATCTGTATCTTGCCAACAATTGGTTTTATCCCAATCTGTCCTACCTTAATAATCCTTTTGCCTTCTGCCATTTTTCCTTCCACAGGGGTTATTTTAACCTGTATCTGTTTATTCTGGCGAAGGATAGAAAATGTCAACGGCTTGTCGATACTTTTATATACAACCTCTGTTATCTCACCCCATTCATCAATTTGTTTACCATTTATCGAGGTAATAATATCCCCTGCCTTTAATCCTGCCTTTTCAGCAGGAAAGCCCTTGACCATATCAGCAATTTCAGGGCTAAGATATGGCTTAATCCCAAGCATGGAAAAATCAACAGGTTGTGTTGAGGGAAGTTGTAACTTGCATTCCTTCTCTTTTCCGTCCCGCAAAACAGTCAACTGTATCATCTCTTCTGGTTTTTTCTTGAAGATGGCTGATGAAATATCTTCCCACGATTTTACAGATTTGGAATCAACCTGAATAATTTTATCCTTAAATTCTATACCAGCCTTATACGCAATGCTTTCATGCGATATTTTTCCAATCTCTGTGGGTAATTCAGGAACACCAATGCCGATCATCAATCCCACAGCATAGATAAAGATAGCTGAGATAAAATTGGCAAACGGGCCGGCAATAATGATAAATGCCCTGCTCTTTTTAGAGGCTGAGTAAAATTCCCATGGCTCACCTATTATCTTATCAGGGGTATCACCAGCCATTTGAACATACCCCCCCAATATAGGCAGGGCAGAGATACAATACCTTGTTTCACCCTTAGTAAACCCAATCAATTCTGGTCCAAAGCCCATAGAAAATTTTTCTACCCGAACACCTACCTTTTTAGCAGCCAGAAAATGCCCCAACTCATGTATAAAGATAACCATGCTAAAGGCAATTAATGGTGCAATCACATACAGAAGAACAGTACTCATATCCATAACAGTCACATCCTTTTTTTGAATTTCATATCTATACTCAAGAGAACTAATAATATTCGTAACTACTCAGGTAAAGGAATTTACCACGGAGAACACATAAGTTGATAGGTTGATAGGTTGATGAGTAGGAACACAGATTCATAATTCATAAACATTTCCTATCAATTCATCCACTTATCAACCCATCGACTATTCAACTTATCAACTTTTTGTGTTTTCGTGCCTTTGTGGTGAGTAGTTACTAATATTCTACCATATAATTTCTCTTGTTGCAACATAAATTTTATCAATGCCAAAATTTTAATTGACAAATATATAAAAATCCATTATAATATTAAAAAATTTCACATATGAAAAGGAGAAAAATATGACAACCAATAAGCAAGTGTTAGAATGGATTGAGGAAATGAAAGGATTGTGTAAGCCAGATAGTATTCACTGGTGTGATGGCTCTATAGAGGAAAAGGGACGACTTGAGCAAGAGGCAATCAGCAAGGGTGAATTGGTGGAATTAAATCAGGAAAAATTGCCGGGTTGTTTCTATCATCGGACAGCAATTAATGATGTGGCTCGAACCGAGCATCTGACCTTTATCTGTACAACTAATAAAGATGATGCAGGACCAAATAATAACTGGATGTCTCCTGAGGATGGCTATAAGAAAGCCGGAGAGATATTCAGCGGCTCAATGAAGGGCAGAACCATGTATGCTCTCCCGTTTTCCATGGGGCCTGTTGGCTCTCCATTCAGTAAGATTGGGGTGCAATTGACAGATAGCCGGTATGTTGTTTTGAGCATGCGCATTATGACCCGCATGGGCAAAACAGTTACTGCTGAATTGGATAAAGGGACAGATTTTACCAGATGTCTTCATTCTATAGCTGATTTGAATGCTGACCGTCGGCTTATCCTTCATTTTCCGCAGGATAATACCATCTGGAGTGTTGGTTCAGGGTATGGCGGCAATGCCCTGTTGGGTAAAAAGTGTTTATCTCTCCGGCTTGCCAGTTACCTTGCCAAAAACGAGGGATGGATGGCAGAGCATATGCTTATCATGGGGGTAGAGCGACCTAATGGGTTTGTAGATTATATTGCTGCTGCATTTCCCAGTGCCTGCGGCAAGACTAATATGGCCATGCTTATCCCACCTAATGGATTAAGACACAAGGGGTATCGTATCTGGACAATAGGGGATGATATTGCTTGGATGCGTGTTGATAGCGATGGGACATTGTGGGCAGTTAACCCTGAGAACGGATACTTTGGTGTGGCACCTGGAATCAATTCCAAGACAAATCCCAATGCAGTTGCCACAGTTAAAAGGGGTACTATCTATACCAATGTTGTTCTTAAACCAAATAAAACCGTCTGGTGGGAAGGAGGGGACGGACCTATTCCAAACAAGGGTATTGATTGGCAGGGAAAACAATGGAAACCGGGTATGCTTGATACCGATGGAAATTATATCAATGGTGCTCACCCTAATAGCCGCTTTACAGCTCCAGTTATAAATTGCCCATCCATCTCTCACCGTATAGAGCAACATCATGGAGTGCCTATTTCAGCAATTATCTTTGGTGGACGGCGAGCACATCTTGCTCCGCTTGTGTATGAATCCTTTAATTGGCAACACGGGGTTTTTGTAGGGGCAATCATGTCCTCTGAAATGACCGCTGCTCAGCAGGGAACAATGGGTAAGGTAAGACGCGACCCAATGGCTATGCTGCCCTTTTGTGGATATAATATGGCTGATTATTTTGGTCACTGGCTTAAAATGGGCAAGGCGATGACAAAACCACCATTGATATTTAATGTAAATTGGTTTAGAACAGATGAGAATAATAGCTTTCTCTGGCCAGGTTTCAGGGAAAATCTTCGGGTTCTGGAGTGGATTATTGACCGTTGTTATGATAAGGCTGAGGCTGTTAAAACACCCATAGGATTTGTTCCTGCAACAGAAAGTATTGATATGACCGGGCTTAATATTGATGCAAAGGCTATGAAGCAGTTATTGGATGTTAATCCCAATGATTGGTTGGATGAATTAAAGGGCATATCAGAATTCTTTTGTCAATTTGGGGATAGATTACCTGAGGAGATATGGGATGAATATACAGCACTTGAAGGGCGGCTTCAGGCTACAGGTGTATAACCTGTCGAAGCAAGGGGTGGCAAACCCTAAGATTGGGATTCTTATCTTATGCCTTTGTGTCTTAATGACAGGATGCAGCCCCAGGGATAAAGCTGTTGTGAATATACTTAAGGATGAATCAGAAGCAACCCTGAAGGGATTCCATCTTGTGGAAACAGTAAATGGAAAACCGCAATGGGAGTTATCTGGTAAAAATGCAGAGACAAAGCAGGATATAATCAATATCCACAACATTAACTGTACCTTTTTTCATTCTCAAACAGGGGAAATCATGCTTAAGGTAATATCGAATAGTGGCAGGCTTGAAACAAATACTCGTGAAATTGAGCTTATTGGCAAGGTTATAGCCGAGGATTCAAGCAAGAACCTTTTTTATTCCTCAAGGCTTATCTGGGATGCAGGGCGTTCAGTATTAAATAGCCCTGAGGAAATAACCATTCAGATGAAAAATGCCATATTTAAGGCAGATACCTTAACCATTGACCCTGATACACAAGTGATTGAGGCAAAAGGGGTAAGGATAAGTATTGGGGGACAACCGTTCAATCCTTCCTTTGACAATGAGGTGCAACGATGAAAAAAAGATTATGGATTGGACTTATCCTGTTCTGTTTTCTGCTGACTAAATATAGTTATGCCATAGATGGTAGTGAATTAACCATCACAGCTGATAAGGCTGTCTGGGATAAAAAACAAGGGGTAACTGTCTTGTCTGGAAAGGTTGTTGTTGCCAAAGGGAAGGCATCATTTACAGCCGATATGGTAGAGATAACTGGCCAAATGGGAAAAATAAAAGCACTAAAGGGTACTGGGAATATTCACTTTAGTGATCTGGAAAGGGATATTACCATGCTCGCAGATAGGATTGAATTATCTGATTGGGAAAAACAAATAACCGCCTCAGGGAAGGTGAAAATAACTCGCAAAGAAACAATAGCTGATGCAGATACAGCTGTCTATTCTCAGAGCCAACAAAGGGTTGTGCTTACAGGTGCGGCAACCATCAGCCAGCCCAATGGCAATATCTCTGGTAAAAAGATAATATATCATCTTCAGGAGGAAAGGCTTGAGGTTATTGAAGGGGTCAGGGCATGGTGGAAATGGTAAATATTACCCATGTCAACAATGCACCACCACATCAAGCAGCAATTCCCCTTGAGCCAGCAGATAGGTTTTACACCCAGCCTTTTTCCCTGCCGCTATATCCTTTAATTCATCCCCAATCATCCATGAGTTTTTCAGGTCTATATTAAAATCCATTAATGCCTGCTTAAACAACCCATCCTCAGGCTTTCGGCATTCACATCCAATTTCAGGAGAATGGGGACAATAATAAATGGCATCTATGTGGACACCCTCTTTTTTCAGATCAGCAAGCATTTGTTCATGCACCATGGCTAAATCATCCTCTGACATTATTCCCCTGCCAATTCCAGATTGATTGGTAATAATGATAACCATCAGTCCTTTTTGCTTGATATTTCTGATGGCATCTATTACCCCTGGAAGAAATTCAAATTCGTTATAGGATTTTACATAATCCCCTTCTAATTTTTTATTAATCACCCCATCCCTGTCTAAGAATACAACTCTTTGTGGTTGAGTTTGTCTTGCTTTAGCTATTATCGCAGATGAATCCATTGTATTTGTCTTTATTTCATGTCGCATATTTACTCCTTCGGGATAACAATACTATTTGCAATATCGCAAGGTTGACAAGACGCTATAAATTATACGATAATATTACTAATTTGTCAAGATTTTTCATGATGATCCCAGCAATTCTCATTATGGTAAAATGGATAAGGGGGAGATATGGAGATTAATCGGTAGGACAGGCAGCAATTCTCATTATAGATTTTCAGATTCACCACAGAGACACGGAGGCACGGAGAATAACTTAAAAAACAAACTGACGGAATGCAAATTTTTATAAATTCACAGAATAATGCTTCAAATTTCCAAAAATCTGCGTTCAGCCACATTCAAATAAGAGATTTGTCCTTCGAT
>MNYI01000206.1 GCA_001873945.1 Candidatus Desantisbacteria bacterium CG2_30_40_21 | reverse complement strand
CCGGGGGAAAACCGGGGACAGCGCCCGTTTTTCTTGACAAGAGAAGATTTATATGGTAATATTTATTTATTATGGCAAGAATGGCAAGAATTATCGTACCAAACATACCGCATCATCTTACTCAGAGAGGTAATTATAGGCAAATAGTATTTGATACCAACAATGATCGGGTACAATATTTGTCATGGATAAAGGAATACAGTGAAAGATATGGGCTTAAGGTATGGGCATATTGTTTAATGGACAACCATGTACATTTTATTGTTGTGCCAAGTGATACAGATTCATTGGCGAAGACATTTAATCAAGCACATATGCGGTATTCTCAATATCACAATGAGAAGACAGGAAAGAGAGGACATTTATGGCAAGGACGATTTTATCCTTGTCCATTGCATGAAGTTCATCTTTACACAGCGATACGATATGTAGAGAGAAATCCTGTTCGTGCAGGATTGGTGAATCAAGGGGAAGATTATCCATGGTCAAGTGCATTAAGTCATGTAAAAGGGATTAGGGACTGCACAAATACAGGGTATCCTGCTGAAAATGAATCTTTTGTGATGAGATTAGAAGGGTTAGTCTTAGGGGGGAAGGAAGGTTGCCTTGTCCCCGCTGGCGGAGGTTAGTGGGTGGAAAATATCCGGCAAAATTAGATGCGTTTCCCCCAAATGTGCCACCAGTCAATTACAATATTCATATTCGTTGGACAGGATGAAACATCAATCTCTTCCTGCTTTCCTTGCATAAACCATAGCTATTGTTCGATAAACCATGTGTGCCAATTTGGAATAAGGGGCATAAAAGAAGAGGAAAAAAACAGAAACAAGATGAAGGAAATAGATGGGATAGGCAATCATGGCTATACCCAGTAGTCTTGTTACTTCAGAAAGTATGCCGGATAGCACTACAGTATAGATTACCCAAATAAATAGCCAGTCAAAGTAACTGCCAATACCTGCCTGTGCCTTGACCTTGAATCGATTGATAACCATCAGGGTAATGCCAACCAGAAGGGCTATGGCACTAATATTGCCAATTATCTTCAGTGGCGAGTTTAATGGATATGGTGAATGCCGATCAAGTATATACAGATAGAATACAGCCAATGCCGTTGTAATGGCAAGCCCGATAAATCCATACAAAACCCCCATATGAGCAATGGCTCTTCCCTTGTTTACCTCACATTTCCTGAATCTATTGTGTGCTAATATCTCCAGTTTTACTGAGATAAGGGCTGGAATAATGGACGCAAAACTGCATTTACCGTTACATTGACCATGAATATTCTTCCAGAATCGCAATACCCCGCCAGCAAACACTATGGCAGCAAACATAAATACCGGAACAAATACCGCATCAATAATGGTATGAGGCATAAGGTGACCAAATACTATCTCGCCTTCAGGGATATGCAAATGCCCTGTGGCTCCAAGTACAGCCAGAAGAAACAACACAGGAAAAGCAATAAGCAATGGCAAGTATTTTATATTACCAACCATTGTTGCCAGAAATTCGGGAAAGGCATAGTGTCCAATGGTCATTTTTCGGATTGCCCCTATTACCTCACCAGGCTTTGCTCCCCGAGGACAATATGCCGTACAATCACCGCATTGGTGACAGAGCCAGATATCCGGGTCACTTACTAATTTATCCTTTAATCCCCACTGAGCATTGATCATCTCCTTTCTCGGAAATGGGCTATCATCAGGTGAAAGTTTGCATACAACTGAGCATGTGGCACACTGGTAGCACTTTTTCAGTGATTCACCACCGGATGAGATTATTTGCTTGACTACACTTAGGTCTGGCTTGATTATATCTGCCATTTTTTAGCCTCCTCATACACAGACAGGAATGTCTGTGCTACACATTAAAAACCTTTGAATGGATTGGGTCCCACCTTCTCCATCGTTTCCATAAACTCACTAAATATCCCTGGAAGCAGAGAGTACTCGTTTATAGACAGCTCAACCATCTTTACCCGTTCAGATTCAAGCCGCAATCTATCCAATGTCTCCTTAACCTTGCTCAATCTAATGCTTGCCAATTCACTTCCCTTAACAAAATGGCATTGATAATCATCACCATGCTTACACCCGATCAATATTATCCCATCAATCCCCTTGGACAGGGCATCTGTTATCCAGACAAGATGGACAGAACCAAGACATCGCACCGGTATAACCCGAATATAAGGGCTAAGCTTGAGTCGTTTTGCCCCAGCCATATCTAAAGCTGGCACAGCATCATTTTCGCACATAAAAACAAGAACCCTTGGTTTCTCCTCATCCTCCTCCGGTACTTCAATTGCCTTCATCATGGAGGAAATAATATCAATGGAGTAATCCTTGAAACTAATAATCCTTTCCGGGCAAGCTCCCATACATGTCCCGCACCGTCTGCACCTTGTTGGGTTTGGCAATGGGTTAAATTTTTCGTCCTCATTAATTGCCCCAAATGGACACTCATCCGTGCATCGCTTACATTGTGTACACCTTTGCATAAAGAAATCAGGGTAACTCATATCCCCAACCCTTGGGTGAACAGCCTTGCCCTGGCTGGTAAGTTCAATACACTGAATTGCCTTAAGTGCTGCACCTGTTGCATCATCTATACATGCCCCAATATCCATGGGATGACGGACACAACCTGCGGCATATATTCCTGTCCTCCGGGTCTCATACGGAAAGCAGATGAAGTGTGAATCAGGGAATCCATATTTTAGTTGTGGTATTTCCGTGCCTTGTCTGTATTCAAGATTCAAAATATCTGATGGGATGATGACATCACTTGGTACAGCAATATCCTCTGGTTTGCATTGCTCAGGATTACATGTTATTGTCTCTTCAACCTCAATCTTTATGCCTGTTGCCGGCATCATACCTGTAGCCAGAACAACCATGTCTGCCTCAACCTGAATGCTTTTCCCAAGGAGTGTATCCTCAACCGTGATTATCAATTTATCCCCTGCCACAGGTTGCACACTAACTACCTCACCCTTGGTCAAAAATATCCCCTCATCCTCTTGTGCACGGACATAAAAATCCTCATGCTGTCCCATGGTACGCATGTCTTTATAAAAGATATAAGCCGCTGCATTTGTATCTTGTTGCCTGATGTACAATGCTTGTTTTAACGACGACATACAGCAATGGCTTGAGCAATATGGCAGATGATCCTTATCTCGAGAGCCAGCACACTGGATAAAAGCAATGTTTTTCGCCTGCTTGCCATCAGATGGTCGGAGTATTTTGCCATTTTTTGCCAACTCCTCCATCTGTACATTAGTAATCACATTTTTCGATACGCCAAAACCAAGGTGCGTGAGTTTAGTTGCATCATAAGGCACAAATCCGGCAGCCAGAACAATTGCTCCTACACGAAACTGTACAATCTCGCTTTTCTGCTTCAATGATACGACAAACAATCCGGGTGCACCGGTAATCTTTTCAATCTTTGCATCTGTATATACCCTTATCCTTGAATTTGCCTTAATTTCCTTGATCATTGCCTCATGTGGCGGTGTTTGCAGGTCTTGGTATGGCGGATTTATTGGGAAGTGTTTGTGTAGCTTGCTTGAGAATCCACCAAGATTGTCCTGTTTTTCCACAAGCACTACCTCAACCCCAGCCTTTGCAGCGTTCAGGGCAGCGGTTATACCGGTTATCCCGCCGCCAACAACCATCACTATCCTGCTTATCTCTTCCGCAGGCTTATATGGATCCAGAAGTTGAGCCTTTTGTGCCTTAACAATACCCATTCGCAGGTAGTCTTCAGCCATCATCTGAGTATCTTCATTCTTTGCCGGTTGACTCCAGATCACATGCTCTCTCAAATTCACCCTTTCTACAATTCTATCATTGCCAAAGGCAAATACACCCTGATTTGCCCGCAAAGAGCAGGCAGCAATAACAATAGTATTTACCCCTTCAGCCTCACAATCCTTATTAATTATATTTACCCCATCACGGCTACAAAGACAGGCATGTGTTTGACACACAGGCACCTTGTATGTCTTAGTAGCTATTTTTGTTAATTTTTCTATGTCAAGGCTATCCCCAATCCCACAACCGCTGCAAATATAAACACCTAATTTCTTATCCATAATTACCCCCTCACCACACTCTGAATCGCCTTCAAAGCACAACCAGTTGCATCCTGAACAGATGAAGATACATCTGCCGGCTTTCTGGCCACACCAGCAGCATAAATGCCATTTCCCTGCACCTGACTGATAAATCCATTTTGATCGCGGCTAATATTATTCAATGTTCCATTTGTTGGCTGCATACCGCAGGCTAAAACCACCATGTCAACAACTACCCTTAACTTATTCCCGGACAAAATATCCTCAGCCTCAACAGTCAAGCTGTCTCCATCCTGTTCAATTGAAGCCACCTTACCCTTGATAAGGTGAACCCTTTCATCACCCTTGACTTTGGTGTAAAACTCCTCATACTTACCCGGAGTCCGTACATCAATGTAGAACATAAACGCCTCAGAATCAGGAATATTCTCTCGCACATAGGTAATTTGTTTCAGGGAGGCAAGACAACACACAGCCGAGCAATACGGCAGGTGATTTTCATCACGAGAGCCGGCACACTGGACAAATGCAACCTTTTTTGGCTCCTTTTGGTCCGATGGACGGATGATTTTGCCCTGGGTTGGACCATTTGGGGCAGCCAGCCGCTCCATCATCATGTTGGTAATTACATCCTTATATTTGCCAAAGCCAAGGTTATCAATTTTTGAGGCATCATAGGGCTGCCAGCCGGTAGCCATAACAATTGAACCAACCTTTAGCTTGATTGTTTCAGCCTGCATGTTCAGGTCAATTGCCCCATACTTGCACGCCTCAACACATGCCCCACATTTTATACAGGCTTTTGTATCAACAACGAATCGATATGGAAAGGCAAGTTCATGTGGCAGATACACAGCCTTAGTAGTATTCAACCCAAGGTTGAAATCATCCTTCCTTTCAATTGGACATGATGCAGAACATTCCCCACAAGCAGTACACTTTTCAGTAACTTTTCGCGGATTAATCTTAAGTGTTACCTCGTAATTCCCTTCATTCCCTGTGATATTTTGTACCTCTGTCAGGGTGTAATGCTTGATCTTATTATTTGTCCTGATGCGTTTCAGGTTTATCTCCATCCCACAGTATGGTGGGCAGAGCTTTGGAAAATAGCGATTCATCTGGATAACCCTACCACCAAGGTATGGATTCTTTTCAAGCAAGGTAACATTGTACCCTGTTTCAGCTGCTTCAACCGCAGTGGTTATGCCACTGATTCCGCCACCAATTATCAGAATATCTTGCATGAGATTTACCTCCAGTATCTAATTTCCACCTGTGCAACCGGAAATTACCACAGATATTTTTAACTACGAAAAACACGAAAGACACGAAAAATAATAATATTACAGAACTTTTCGCGTTTTTCGTGCCTTTCGTAGTTATGTCTTAAAAATCACAGATTATGCCCTTCTTAAGTATATTTATAATTTTTGTGCCTTTGTGCCTTCATGGTTAATTCCGATTGCACAGGTCGAAATCTTCGTGTGTTTCGTGCTCGTGGTAAAAAATAATAGTCTAACTAATCGCTGCAGTTGATGTCGAGTACACCGCAACTGAGCTTTATCGATAGTGATCAGCTGTCAGCATTTCTTCGTGTCTCCGTGGTGAATATCCTTTCCTTAAAATCTCGTAATCATCGAAATCCTGTGTGTTGGGTCAAAACTTGTATAAGAAAGCATGGCATAATCAATCTGGGTATTAATAGATTTTAATATCCCTTCACCGCTGCTTCTGAACCCCATACCAACAGAATATCCGCAGCGGTTGGAAGATACCCTTTCAAATCCTACGCGAATAGCCACAGCATCATTTGCCCAATACTCAACACCGCTATGCACACCTACCTCATTATCCCTTGGCACATCAACATCTATTGCTGCCTTAACATTATCGCCAAGCATGGTTGGCTTAAAACAGAATCCTAATTTTAGATTCAAGGGCAAATCATTAGATACATCCTCTGTTTTCAGCTTTGGACCAATGTTCTGAAGATTCATGCCAAAGGAAAGGTTATCCTTTGGGGAGAAAAGCCAACCAAGGTCAAAAGCCATTGTCTCACCCTTAGAACCACCGAGATCCTGACTGATAGCCTTAAGGCTTACCCCAATAGCCGTAGCTGGGGTAAGACCCAGAGCTGTTGAAAAAATAAATGCCCTATTATCAGTCTTCAAATCACCTATGGATATACCCTGTCCATCTCGTCCATCAATCCCTGAGACATTAGAAAGTATTACACTCCCAGCCATTACCCGTTTTTTTTCTTTATAGGCAATAGTTGGCTGGGCATAGGCAATGAAATGTCCATCAACATCATCTACTAACCATTTGGTATTAACATAAAGTATCTCCCTTGATTTGAGGCGAATCAATCCAGCAGGGTTCCACCAACAGGCATTAACATCATCCACACTTGCCACAAATGCCCCACCCATTCCAGCTGGTCCTGCTCCCTGAGCAATACCTAAAAACACGGCTGTTGTTGCCCCAACCTTATCCTTACCCTCAGCCTCAACATAGGCAGATTGTATTATAAAAATAATACCTATTAACCCACACAATACTACTCTTTTCATTATCTATGCTCCTCCTTCTTTTACATTAAGCTACAAAATACCTCTTCTACCTTAAAATGAAATCCCTTTAATACAATCGAAGAAAGGGTATCTTGTGATTGAAATACCCCGTAAATTTCATAGGTTCCGTTTGCAAGGGTCAAAACCTCTATCTCCTTTTTATCCATATTCACTAACCAATATTCATGGACGCCATATTTTTCATAGAGCCTTTTTTATAATCCTATCCCTTTGAGCAGAGCTTTTAGATATGATTTCAATGAGTAAATCGGGTGAGCCTTTTATATTATCCTGAGTGATGATCTGTTGGTTTTCCTTTGAGATAAAGATAATATCTGGTTGGACAACATCTTCATTACTCAGCACCACATCACAAGGGGCATTAAATACCTCCCCTAATCCTGTTTCCCTTAAAAGGCAGATAATCCTAAACTCAATTTCTCTTGATATCCTTTGGTGCCACATATTTGGTGCAGGCGACATAAAAAACTCACCCCCTATCAATTCATATCGTCTATCAGAATCAATATCATAGGTAAGGTAATCCTCATAAGTAAATTTTACTTCATTTCTTACCGCTATAGCCACAATCCTACTCCTTCTTCTTTATAATGCGGAATTACAAACAATATTCAGTATTATAGTTGACAGACAAGAATGTCTGTCCTACCAAGAATGTCTGTCCTACTCCCGCATTATCATCTTACTGTATAACAATCAACTTCTTGGTGACAGTCTTAGCCGCAGAACCACTCTTTGGTTTCATTGTCAAACGATAGATATATACCCCAGAGGCAACCGGCTCACCTGATGAGTTTTGACAATTCCAGACAAAATCCCGATCATGAATGCCGGCTAATCCCTCTATTCTTGAACCTTCCCAAACAAGATCTCCCAACAGGGTATAAATTTTTACCGTTATCTCTACATCATTCTCTGATAGATAATATCGGAAATTTACCTTTCCTCCCTTAGCTGGATTAGGATAACACCATATATTTTGCTCAATTGTCTCTTTTCCTTCTTCTGCTGCCTCACGGGTTGGATACATAATAGCATACAATTTATATGTTTGTTGAGTGTTAAAGCTGATATAGTTACTACCTATACTCAAACTTCCTGCTATCTTAATCCATGTATTATTATCATCACATCCAAATACTGTTAATTCTCCTTCCTTTGCATCAAAAGGAAGTGGTTCAGTATAATATATCCAAATCGCAACAAGGTTATTAAATTTAATAACCTTATCCCCCTTGAAATCAAAAGCCACTACAGGGGATAATACCTTATAGCCTGTGGCAGGAGAAGGATAATTAGTTATAATCCCTATGGTAATCGAACCATTCGGAATAGGTATTCCAGTACTTGTAGTAATTGTCCCTACAAGCTCCATCCAGTCCTTGCTTTTTAAGTTTCCCCATTCTGATCCATTAGAAGACATTACTGTCCACTTTTGAGGGGTAATATAAGCCAGGGTATAGGTGGAGTATAGAGGTTCATTTTGTTTAATCGTATACATTCCTTTCTTTGCCCCAGGAACCAAGTTCCATTTTCCTCCATCATAGCCGTACAAGACAAGAACATCCTCGCTTTTCCCAACAGGCAACAAGTTTAGTTCTGTCCCTGTATAGTATATGGTTAACTGGACGCTTTGACTAAAGGTTGCTCCATAAGCACTCCTTGTACCTATCAATACACTTACAGGCTTTCCAAACAATGTATACCCAGCAATAGCAGTAGCTGTTATAGTTGCCCTGTTAAGGCTGATGGTTTGCGTACTTACTATGGTTGAGCTTCCATTAAAGAACATCTCTGTATTTGGCTTAAAAGCAAGGGTAGGAAACAGCCCAAATTCAGGGTGATCAAAAAAGATCTCAATCCCTCGAATAACCCTGAATGAAATCTCTTTTGATGCCGGATTACCCGAAGTATCCCATGCCAGAACATTCATGGTATAAGTGCCTTGCTTAAGAAAATCCCATGGCAATTCATAGGATAATATTCTATAGTTTACATTTATCTCTTGATCTATATTTGACATTTGTTTATAATTCTGTATATTTATCTCTGTTCCATCCTTGCTCAGGGTAATTCTGGAACTTCCCCAATTTACCCCTGATTTACCTCTTTGCAACTCTGAAATTGTAGCACTCAGTGTTAGACCAAATCCCTCATAATACACAGAGCCTTCTTTGGGAGAGATGTTTTCTATCTCCGGTGGCAATCTATCCAACACAGTAAAACTCCGACTAACCTTACTGACATTATTAGCCATATCCCTAACAACAACCTCTATCGTATATGCCCCGGGCTTTTCTAATCCATTAGGATAGAGACCCTTATCAATAATCAGACAAAGTTTATCCGTCGCATTATTAGTAGCTATCCCGGCTACCTCCATCTTGTTTGCATCAAACAATCTAAGATATGATGATTCAGAGCGGAAATCAACACCACTACCATTACTATTATCCTCTACCTTAACCCATATCTCATTCTTTATCTCAAAAGGAGACACATCAACACCACCAGATGGATATGACTCATAAACCCCAGGGGCTATATTATCCATACCTGTTGGTAATTTTGTCTCCCTCACCTCAAATCCCTGTTCCTTAGATTGGGAATGAACGCCATAATGTCCATAAAAAGGAGCACAATGCCACATTTCGTTGCCCGTAGTAGTATCATATGCTGCAAACTTCCAGTCAGCACTAACTAATTTGGCAAGCCCTTTCACATAATAACTCCCCTCATTAAACGGGCTACTCAAATAATATGCCATAGTAATTGTAAATTTGGATTTATAATGTCGTTCATCTGTATCTGCAGGATTTACCTTGTCAAATGGAACCAGGATTTCCCAGTCATTATCCTTATTCCCATCACCCATATCTGCAAGAGTGTTAGTACCACTATTTCTTAACCAATTGCGTTCATCAGTTGGCAATATTAAATAATTTGGTTTCCCATTAGGAAATGGATCACTATCATAGGATTCTCCGGTAAAATCAATTACATCAGGTCCTATCTTCTGAACCAAGTTATTATTTCGGTCATAGATAGCAATATCAAACAAGGCATGTGGTCGAGCAAACACACTATCTGAATGAGCTGTCTCAAAATTAAGATTCTTTAATTGTTTAGGTGTACCATCCAAAGAGACCACAGCACTAATGGATATATATTCAATTCCTTTGCCTGGCACCGCCTTAGGCACGGTAACCACCAAGTCTTCTAATACCATTTGAACGAACGAAATAACAATCAGCCCTTTATCCTCGGATTTGTTTCCTGCCTCATCAGTGGCAACAATATGATAATAGTATTTCCCATCTTCAACCATTTTCCCCTGATAATCCATTCCATCCCATGAAGTAACATTATCTCCCGGCATTACCCAACCCCTCCAAAGATCCTTGACAGTCTCTCCAGAGGCTTTTTTTATAGTAATCCTGACATCTGCTGTTGCACCCTCCAGATTATACTTTATATAACAATCTTTTCCCTCCAGAGGATTAAAAGTAGCATCTTCTGCCATGAGAAGCCTGATTTTGATTGGGATAGTGTTAATATTTACCTTTATGTCATTTGAAAAATCCGTATTATTCCTTGCTGAAAGGACAAAAGGGGAGGCATTCTCATCATTAAATGGATACCCATCATTTGGCACCTGATAACCCCTTCCATCCATAAAATGCCCAACTATGGGGACATTACGAATATCTATCTCGTTTGGAACAAGATAGGTGTTAGAGAATATCCCATCCCTTTGTTTTGTATCCCAATGGGTAATTGTATCACCATCATCATGAAGGGGAATACCCTGTTTAACACTACCAACATCAAAGGAGGCTATCCCTTTTGTGGTAAATGTACCTATAGCTATATGGAAGTTTTTCATTTTGAAGACAGCGGTAGAATAGGTGCCTGTGGCAGAACCAAAGTAAAGGTCTGTATCTGAGAAGGTAATGGTTCCATTCGAGGTAGCTTGCTTTGTCCAGACATGTCCATGGTCAAAGACTACCTTATTGTTTTCATCTCGAATATAATCATTCCAGATAATCACTTGATCATTTATTTTTATCCCTGGAGCATAAAGGGTAAACTCAGTGTTACCAGAGTCAATAGTAAATTCATCCTCCCCTAATTCCTTATCCAGGGTAGCAACTGCCATCTGGACATGCATCCGCTTGAGTGAAGAATTAAAAAATTGTTTTGATGGGGACGGTTCAACCCTTAGCCCAATAATCTTTGTTTTTGTAATAGGGATAGGCTGACTTCCATCCATTGTAATAGTCCCACCCTTCATGCTGGTGGTACCAGCTCCATTCATAGCAAATCCATAGACTGTCCATGTCCCTATAGCCTCGGTTGCTGGTACTACAAAACTACCCTTATACTCCGTAGGGGTATAGGCTGTCAGATTCACAGATACTACCGGAAGTTTCAATTGGGTAAAGAATGGTGTCTTATAGGCAACATCACAATACTCTCTTAATCCTATTTCATATTCGGGAGCAGCACGGAACACGGCCTTATCTGTTGTAGGATTATAAGTAACACTTCCATAGGTAGAAATTCCAAAGGCAGTTACATTAATTGCAGAAAACAAGTCGTATGGAGTACTATAATCAGATATTGTAAATGTACTCCTTGTCCCATTCCCATTATTTTTGTTGACTACGAATACCTCTACCTTCCCTGCAACTCTCCCACTACCTATCTCATATTGATCCCAATTTAAGTCATTTAGCCTGAAGAATGCCTGTCCGGTAATAATCTCCTTAGCACTCTGTATCTCTGATGTCGTAAGCATAATTGTAGCTGTAGCAGGACCATCAGTAGTCATCTGAAATTCTATCTCCTCTCCCAGATATTGGGTTAAGCCTGAGGTATTATCATTTATTAAAGTAATCTTGGGTACAACGGCATCGATAATCACTGGAACTGTTCCTATAATTGTATTTCCGGCCATATCTTTTAATTGCACTGTAATTGTATTTGAACCACTTAAAAAATAAGTTCCATTGACATCCTTTCCATTCCAGACAAAGCTTATTGTTCCAGCAGAGACCAAGATTCCTGTGCTTGAGGGTGTACCATCACTACCTAACAGTCGATCATCTATAGAGATACTATATGTCCATGTGCCAAGGTTATCACTACCCACAAAAGAGATGGTTGATGGAGAACCATAAGGGGGAACATGGGGGTTTGAAATAGATAAATTGGTTAATTCTGGCGATGTCCCATCAACCTTTACTGAACCGGTAGCCTTGCATACATTTCCAGCCATATCTGTCAGGGTTATCTCAACTATATAATCACCATCTGCAAATGGTAAACCATTTTTATCCGTTGCCGGCCAGATAAAGGTTATGAGTTTATTGTTTGAGGAAATTGTTCCAAAAGGCAATGTTCCCTGTATACCCTGGGTTATCTGTCCACCAATAGTTATCATATATGTCCATTGTCCGGTAGATTCTACACCAGTAAATGAGACAGTTAAGGGATTTTCAGAGGATGCAAGATTATTGGAAAATTGTAAATTTTCAATCACAGGAGCAGTATTATCAATGGTGATAAATACCCCTTCAGAGATGATGTTTCCTACGCTATCCCACAGATTCAATACTATTTCATGCTGTCCTTCTCCCAACTGTGTACCTGTCCCATATCGACCATCACAGATAAAACTTATTCCTTGCTTTGTTGTTCTTGTCCCTGAAGCACCAGTTCCATACAATAATTGTCCCTTATAGGAAAGATCGTATGCCCAGATATCAGCATTATCAGAACCTGTAAAGGATATTGTTACAGTCGTACTTGTAGAAAGGTATGGGCTTGGCGATATTATAATACTCTCAATTAGTGGGAAAGTATCATCAATCATAATTGAGGTTGTCTTCACGAAAAAATTTCCGGCATTATCCTCTATCTTTACACTTATACTGTAATTACCAGATGTAAACACATCTCCATTCTTATCTCGTCCATCCCATATCATATCAATAGCTGTCTGTCCGGTATAGGTACCTGTAGAGCTTCCAGAAAGAATCCGATCATTGATGCTGATAGAATATGTCCATGTACCGTTTTGAATATCATCTTTGGCTGTAAAACAAATAGAGGTTGTGCCATATAGGGGAATGGGTGTTTTTGTTACGAATGGTGAAATTAAAAAACCGGGGGCAATATACTCAGCTCCTAAAGTCACACTACCAGGATCACCAAGACCATCTATATCCACTGCTACACTAAAGGATTTCCCATTACAAACAAGAAGATCAGCAGCATCTACTGTTCTGGATATAGAAAAAGGTGCTGCAGTATATACCCCATCATTTGCACGAATATCTGGAGCCACACCATCATCCCTTAACCCAAAGGTATAGGTAGCACGAGGGTCATCTATAGTAGCTGTGCCAGTAACTATCCCTCCTGTTTTTCCAGTACAGGTAGCGACTATATACACGGCATTATATGTTGTCCCAAATATTGTTGTTTCATCTATGGGACCCTTATTAACATCGTATGCCCTATAAGCAACCACTGTTTCCGTCGCTGCCTCAACAAGGGTACATCCCCAGAAAATACCCATCATTGCCATTAATCCTAAGATTCCAATCTTTCTCCTATTCATATAAACTCTCCTCCTGATATGATTAAAATAACGGTAGGACAGACATTCCTGTCTGTCTACCCTGCTACCTGCTGTAATTACATTTTTTCTAAAAATATTATGAAATCTCCTACATCTTCCTTGAAACTTCCAAAGGTTTCAGGAAGTATCTTAACTAATTTCTCCAATTTTTCAGGATTAATCTCAAAGGTAT
>MNYI01000139.1 GCA_001873945.1 Candidatus Desantisbacteria bacterium CG2_30_40_21 | reverse complement strand
GTCCCTTCCTGCGTTAGGGTGAGCGTTGCCATAAACTCATTACCCATAACCATTGCTAACTGATTGTTGACAAATATGCTCGGTGTGCCGTAGTCCTCTATCACACTGCCACGAACAATGATGGTTTTCATGCCAGAGATATAACCACTAACAGGCGAGATGATTGTTACCATCGGTGCTGCCCTGTCCAATATTACCAAGCAGGCCGTTGTCCCAATATTGCCAGCCATATCTGTTGCTGTGGCAAACACCGTATTTATCCCTCCCTGCGTGAGCGTTATGGTGGCAATAAACTCATCACCCATAACCATTGCTGATTGATTGTTAACCAGTATGCTCGGTGTGCCATAGTCCTCCCTTACACTACCACGAACAATGATGGTTTTCATGCCAGAGATATACCCACTGACAGGTGAAATAATTGCTGCCTTTGGTGCTGTCCTGTCCAGTATTACATCACAGGCAGTTGTGCCAACATTGCCGACCGCATCTGTTGCTGTCAGCCACACTGTATTTGTCCCTTCCTGCGTTAGGGTGAGCGTTGCCATAAACTCATTACCCATAACCATTGCTAACTGATTGTTGACAAATATGCTCGGTGTGCCGTAGTCCTCTATCACACTGCCACGAACAATGATGGTTTTCATGCCAGAGATATAACCACTAACAGGCGAGATGATTGTTACCATCGGTGCTGCCCTGTCCAATATTACCAAGCAGGCCGTTGTCCCAATATTGCCAGCCATATCTGTTGCTGTGGCAAACACCGTATTTATCCCTCCCTGCGTGAGCGTTATGGTGGCAATAAACTCATCACCCATAACCATTGCTGATTGATTGTTAACCAATATGCTCGGTGTGCCGTAGTCCTCTATCACGCTGCCTCGGACAATGATGGTATTTGTCCCAGAGATATAACCGGCAGCAGGTGAAATGATGGTGATATTGGGTGGGGTTACATCTACCATAAACCCGTTGGATGCTAAAATCTCTGACACCTTATTGTGTCTATTTATACTACGCACCAGACTATAATATCTCATCCCTTGCTCTAAGTTTAAGTTGGTAAAGTATACCAGCTTAGTCGAAGTCCCTACTCTCTTAAACCCGGTTATAGTTGTCGTTGTATTTGTTCCTAAACCAACATCATAGGCTATTATATCATATTCTTGGGTAGATAATAAATCAAAATTACAGCTTACACTACTTGTATTTGCAGAATAATCAATATCCCCATCTGCCCCATCCCTGATTATTTCAAGTGCAGGTGGACTCGCTACATTTACAATAATACCATTTGAGCTGGTTATTGTCTCTAACCCAACACCATTTCGTATCTTGACAGAGAAATAATATGTTACCCCATCGGCAAGAACCAGATTAGAAACAGTGGCAGTTGTAGCCGTCCTGCCAAGATAAGTCCAATCTACTGTAGAGGTTGCACCTTCTGTTGTGCCAATGGCATACCAGCAGCCCACAATATCGGATTCTAAGTCAAATCCAGACCAGTTAGCTCGTAGTGTATTCCCAGAGGCAGTTATATCCGTATCTGCCCCTTTACCATCTCTGACCTCAAGCAATATTGGTGCTGTCCAATCTACTATTATTCCATCTGAATATCCCCAGTTACCAGGCAATAAAGCACCATTTACAGCACGAACACGCATAGTATATTTGCCCAGATTACCAACAGTAATCGTTATACTACCAAAGCTACTACTTGTGCCCAAGCTCTCTATTCCTAAGCCATATTCATACCATAATATCCCTGATTCTGCATCTGTCGATGAACCAAACCAGAACTCTAATTCCAAATTAGAGGTATAACTACCTTGATCTATTACCCTGACTATATCAGGTGGGGTAATATCTATTGTTATAGGGGAAGACATGAGGCTATATTCTGATTTTAATAAGGCAGCGTTTATTCCCCTTACCTGAGCATAATATGTCTGACCCTGACTACCTGTAAATGTATATGTGGTTCTGCTCCCAACGGCTATCTCTAATACCTTACCCCCTGTAGTCCCTATCCATAACTCATACCCTTGTATTCCGCTGACATTATCAAATAGACTCCCTCTATCCCAGTTAAAATTAATAGTAGTTGATGGACTGTATCTACCGTAATGGACAGGCATGGTTGGTGTGCCTGTTGGTGGGCTATTATCTATTAGAATGAATGCACTGCTGGTGCTTATTAACCCAGCCATATCCTGTACCACCAGTCTAATTGTCCAGCTTCCATCGCTAACACTATTACTATTCCAGACAGATAGTGTCCCGTTTGAGACTGAGACAGTCCCCATGGCAATTATCATTTCACCAATGAATACTTTATATGTATCAAAAAACCTATCCGTAGCAGTCCCTGATATTTTTATCTCACCATTCCCAATGGCAGGAAGTACCCGTATCTGTGCTACTGGTGGCAAGGAATCTACAATAATACCGTCTGATACGCCTATTCCAGATGATAATCCAACGCCATTTATCGCAACCACCTCACATACATACCGTTTACCATCTATTCCTGAATATTCCATAGTAGTAGTGGCTGAAGAATACTCTATGGATTTGACTAATTTATTATCCTCATAGATAGTTGCGACATAGCTTTTTATCCCGGAATGAATATCCTCTGCCTGCCAATTAAACCTTAATGAACCAGTAGCAATATAATCTCCCATATCAGATACAGTTGGTGTAGCTGGTGGGGAGGTATCAATAAATATCCCATCAGAATTAGTTGAGCTACCAATCATTCCCCATCCATTTCTTGCACAAACACTGAAGTTATACTGTTTGCCATCTTCTAACCCCCCAAGTAGTATCTGTGTTTTATTACCCGCACTCTGCCATGTAGTTGTCCCCACCTCTTTATACAGGTATTCTTTTATCCCGGATTCCATATCTTGTGTTGCTGACCATGAAAGCCAGATGGTGTTTTGTGTGCCAATATCTGTATCTGTGCCTAAGCCTTCATATACCCATGCAATATCAAAGGGTGGTGTCGGATCGTTTACTATTGCCAATCCTTCAACAGTAGCGGTTGCCTGCTCTCCTGAAACCTCGTTTACAAATACATTAAATCTATATTTACCGGCATATCTTCCGCTACGCACTTGAGTAATAGTAAATGTTGCCTGTTTACCTGGCTCAATCCAATAATCTACACTATTGGGTAATAATTCCAAGTTTGGCTCTTTAGAGGATAAATACCAATTATTACCTACCAATGCCGTGGGTCCGGTTGATGATAAAAATTCAAAACCTGTATAATCTACAACTATCGATTTTATCATCGCATACAAAGGATTCTGCTTAGGATTGGTAATAACCAATCTTAATTCACCCTGTTCCCCAACATTACATGTTAACCCTATTTCTGCCTTCCATTGCCGTAGGATATTTTGAGTTATATTTAATACACCAATTGCTGTCGTTTTATAGCTCAAGCCGATACTTTCTGTAGCAGTCCCTGTAATCATAATTGTCTGAGCCAGTGTTGGATTTTGTATGTTTAATAAGAATTTTCGATATTGCCCCTTTTTTATCCCCTCCTCTAATATCTTTGCCTTAAGAATGACATATTCATCTGTCTTCTCCATATACCACCCTTCTCCTATATCTGTTTGTGGCAGAATGGTTAGTGAGCCGCAAGATAATTGTAACTCAGTAACAATCGAATATTCAGGGCTGTCGGCGCCATTTTTGACCTCTAATTCTAAGACTGTAGTTGCCCTTACCTCACTTGAATACCCTGTCTTAAACCTCGGGTTAATACTTAAGTAACGATTTTTTTGTGGAACAACAAAGGCAGTTGAGACAATAGGGATGACGATTTCTCTTCCCGATAACTCCATTGCCATACCATTTATTAATATTTGCGAAGGATTTTTCGGATTGCGTATCCTTAATTTAACCACTCTATCCTCATTTGGTCGTATCATTGCTCCAGTAGAGGGTGACAGGGTAATAGTGCCGCAAGACACCTGACTGCTTACTATCCACCCTGCACCAACCGATTCCCCTGACTTGCTCAATATCTCGCCATCTTTCAATCCAATGGTAATAGTGGATAATTGGCAGTAGGAAGGATTATTACCACTACTGATATTAAGGGTTATCTGCGATACTGCCCCTGCCTCATGGCAATACCCTGATGAGTATTCAATAAATCCTGATATCTTACGGTTTTCTTGTTCTATCGCCTCCCATCTACCCGTTGTATCTAATTGGGAAATAATAATCCCACTATTATCTATTAACCAAACCGTAGGCAGATAACCACCGCTTATCTTTGGATTTCTCATCCCTAAATCTAAATTGAAACTACTACCTACGGCAATACCCAAACCACGATTTTCTATCTCTAATATTCCCTTTGAGATATTCTTTACATACCAATCACCCGTAAGATGGGTATTAGACGCAAGTAATGGACTAAACCCAATTTCTGCTAAATTTATATATACCTTCATTACGCTTGAGTTAGCCGGACCAGTTATATAATTAAAATTAGCATATACCTTGGAATTGACACCTACCTCTGGTGAAAATCCAGACATAAAACCTAAACTTACATTTACCTTCCGGGGTATTTGCCATATTAGTTCTAATTTACCAATGATTGTAGGCAAGAATTCTAACTGGCTATACTCTTGATAATAAACCCTTAGCACAACCTCTGCCTTTGAGGTGTAGATATTTATTGTTGGGTTTTTCAACGCTAACGCTATCTCTATAGCCTTACCCGGGGACAGATAATCTCTATTTGTAGCTATATAAATGGTATCTGCCGGCTCTATTCTTTCTACAAACCAGTTAGCCGGTAGTTTTGCACCGCTAAACTCTGCACCCGGTATCTTGATTTTTACCCTGCGTATCAATGAGTATTTTGGCGAGCCTTGCTCATTTTTTATCCTTAGTTTAATCTCAGCAATTGCACCAGACTCATTTGAGCTACTGCTTAGGAGTTCTAAGGTATGATACCGCTTAGCAATTTGATTGGTAACATTTATTGTTCCGGGATAGCTCTTCTCTATCATTAATGAATCTATCACCCCCAGTTCAAGTCGATAATCCCCGACTATGCTTGGATTTGTTGCCTCTAAAATTACACTCGCAGTTGCACCAATACTACACTCTGGAACAAGCTGGATATAGCTTTCTATTGGATTAAGTGATATTGCCTGACCACCACTGCTCAAATTATCAAGACCAATATATCTTATTCGCAGGTATTTAATATTGGTTGGGTTATCAATTTTATTTTCTACCTGTATATTAATCTTTGTTTTTGCCCCATTTTCACAACTATATCCATCTAAAATACCAATAACTGCTGTATATTGCCGCTCTTTTAAGGGTATAATCCCAAATTGTGCCAATACTTGTGGGCTATAGGTCAGTCCTGTTAGCTCGCAGATATTGGCAGACATCGTATAAGTCCCTGCCTGAGGAGGATTTTTGACCTCAAGTATCACATTGCTGCTACCAGTCTTACCAGTTAAATGAGTTAGCTCTACCCAATTCCCCTCCTTATTACTTACCTGCCAATTATCACCCAGATTAGTTCCAATATTTGTTATTATTTCAAAGTAAGAAAGATTTAATCGAATAGTTTTAATCATCTGATAACTTGTTTGTGTATTATTCTCAATCTTAATATTTATTTCCCCCTTTGCCCCTGATTCATTATTGCCAATTAAATTAGCAGATATTTTACTTAGCCGTTCTCCTATAACCCTTGTCTCTAAACTCATTGCTGGCAAACCAAATTGTAACCCGAGGGATTCGGTTACAGTCCCAAGGATTTTGTAATTACCAATATTATCTGGATTTATGCAGGTTACTGTCAATGTTGCCTGACTTGCGTTTACTATCGATCCCTTAATCAAAATCCAATCTTCCCCAACACCTAAAACCTTAAACCCATCCCCAATGTCATCCCAGAGCCGATGAGCAAATCTATACCCGCTTAAATAGATATTGGTTATTTCATTTGAAATACCAATATTATTATTCTTAATCAATAGCTCTAATCTACTCTTTGCCCGCTGCTCCTGAGAATAGCCTTGAGCAAACCTAATCTGAGCAGTGTAGTTTCTACTACCTATTTCTACTACCGATAAACTAACCTGTGGTAATGCAAATGTTAATCTCGAATCCCTTTCTGTAACAATTGTATTTATGGCATACTGTCCTGGCCCCGCAGGATTTATCACCGGGATAATCAATTCTGTCTTATTGCCTGGCAGGATACCCTTGCCAGTTAATCTGATAGTATTGCTTCCAACACTGACCACCACATAGCCTCCCCCACAATCTGCTCCAATACCTGCATTAAACGAAATACCAGATAGTTTTAACTCTATCTCTTCTATGGTATGCCAGTTGACTGTTTCGTTATTCTTTATTTCAACCCGTATCTTACTTATTGCCTTCTTCTCATTACTCAAGACATATCCTGAGGTTAAACCATAATTTCTGATGCCTTTTTCTGCTACAGACAAGGATGCAGTCCCTGATATTCTGCCACCCCCTGTATCTATAAATACTACCTCTGCGAAATAATTCCCTGGTGCCTCCGACAGATATACTGATAATATTAATTCCCCTTGTGGTAAGGTTATGGGTATGACAGTTGAAGTGGATAGATTATCAAACCTGAATCCAGCAGGTAAATTTACCACTATCTCCTTTAATCCAGCCAGATTATCCTTATCCCATTTGTAATCTATCTGTAATTTAGCCCTTGCACCTGCCTCATTACCCTCTATCAATCTACTTGATAATTCAAATTTTTGACCCCTGGTCCCTACTATATTCAGCCCTGTAGATACCACTGCATATGTCCCGTAGCCTGTCTTTTCTGTAGCATAAATAACAGGTACGAAATTGCCTGTTGTGGGGGGACACCTGAATTCTAATCCTACACTGTTGCTTCCATTACCCGGTATCTCCACTGAAAAACTATTTACATAATTTGCCTCTTTGAAATTTACTACTACTTGTTTGATACAGGAATAGGATAATGGTGTGAGATTGGAAATGTTCAAGGATACCCTGGTTAATTTATTTATTTCATTAGAATAGCCGGGCATGACCTCCAAATCTGCCAGATACTCCCTTTTATGTATCTCTGCTGCTGTTATCCCTTGTGAATAGGAATACCCAAAACCTGTTTTTTCCTGTAAGGTAATCTTGATTGTCCAACTACCTGCCTTATCTGGCAGCAGGACGGATAATTCAAGTCTAACTGCCCCAAATGGTTGTATCCCTTTTATCCCCTGAGACTGGGACAAATACAACTTGTTACCCTTGCGATTGACTACTTGCCAGCCAAATCCGATATCTTCCCTCTGGTCCAAAATCACAAACTGACTGCCTAAATCTACTACTACCCCTGATACCTCCATAAATTCCTCTTGATTCAGGTTGCTTATGGTCAAATTAATGATACTCCTTGCTGATATCTCATTACTCTCATTATTGGGTATCGTTGCAGATACTGTATAATTCCTGCTTTCCGTTCCTTTAATGCCTATTTCTGCAGAAATAGTCATCAAGGCATTACTCCTGTCTTGAGCCAATGCCTTGATGGTAAAGCTGCCCAGACCCTCTGGATTTTTTACTGTCAGGTAAATGGTTGCAGAGCCTTTGGGGTATATCGGTCTACCACCCAATAACTCTACTGGCTCTATGATTATGCCCTCAGCACCAGTCCCAACGATTGCGTATCCATTGCCTATATCCTTGCCTGTATCTGCAAAAACCGTAAACGAACCCGGGCATATAATCAGCTTGTTTATGCTTGTAAAATCGTTTGTCTCGTTATTTATTATCTTTAATTTAAGCACAGAGACTGCCCCTGCCTCTTTGGATCCTGTTAATTCTGGCTCTAATCTGTAATTCCTTGAAGCATTAGCCTGCACCGTAATACTTCCTGCCACACTATATGTTAACCCACTTTCCTCTACTAATTCTATCGTTAATACAATCGTAGAAGAAGTGGCTGGATTCTTGACCCCTAATTCTAACCCGATACCTTCATCCTTACCTATCATCCTGCCGCCCAGACTATTATTTGGCTCATATGTTACCTGTTCCACACTGGCTGGGAGTGTGGAAAAATCTGTAATTACCCAGCCGTTACCCTTATCCTGCCAGTTGTTTTTTTCATCTAAAATGATCAAGTCATCACTATTTATCCGAATCTGTTTGATGAAGGAATAGTCTAAACCACTTTTATTGGTTATCCCAATTATTAGTTTACTCTTTGCACCCTGTTCCTGAGAATAACCTGGTGCAAACTGTATATCCAAGCCTGCCTTCCTTTCTTGCTCTGCTTGAATTTCAATATTCGTGGCTGCCGTTCCTGATATCTCTGTTGTCTCCTGACATCTGGCAATGATATTGTAGGTAGAGGCTGTAGCTGGATTTTTTACTAATAGATTAAATTGTCTGCTCGCATTCTTTAATATCAATTCATTACCTGCCACCCGAATGCTATTTTCTCCAACCTCTATTACCCGCCAACCATTACTCAGCTCATCTGCCACCTTACTTAAAACTACAAATTTGTTTAATAAAAACTCTATCTCATTAACCTTTGAATAATTATATCCTGAGTAATTTGACACAGTTAATATCAATTCTGTCTTTGCACCTATCTCTGGCGAACGATTTGAAGCAAATTGAGCAAATAATTGATAATTCCGCAACCTCTGGCTTTCTACCTTAATAGTCGTTGTGATGGTTGTGGTTATCCCGGTAACCTCAGTGGCTATCACCTCTATCTGCTTATTCCCTGCTGCCCCTGTCTTTACCTCAAAGGCGATAGTCAAAGACCCACCACCTGCTATCTCCTTGCCGCCCAATATCTTATTTGGGGCTAAAATCAATTTGTTGGTGCTACTGGCGACGATAGTCCATGCCCCAGGTACAGGGATACATTCCATATCTCCTGTAGAAATACTTATCTGATGGACATTATTCCATGGTTTTTGATTATTATTCTTCAGATTAATCTCTATCTTGCTTCTGGCATAAGCCTCTGAAGAGTAATCTATGGCAAATTTTGAGGTTAAACTATACGAGCCTGGTGTTATTCCAACTACTGCCAATGTCGATACAGTAGCCATAACAGGGCTTCCGGTTGTATCCGTTCCTTGAAGTATACCAGTATAACTACCTGTAATGGAAGGGTTTTTGACATTAAAGGAAAAGAGGGTAGGTGCCCCTGCAACAATATCTTCCCCAGATACATTTTGTAAACTAATTGTGCCTGTCCCAACACCTGTTACCTGCCAGCCTGAGATAACCTTGTCTGTAGTATCTAAAAATACAAACCCGGGCAATTGCAAACAAATGCTATTCACCCTGCACCATGAGGGATTTTCCTTATCTAACCAGATGTCTGCTATCAGCCTGCTCTTTGCCGCTTGCTCATTACAATTAGCCTCTTCATACCTGATCCTACCAGATATGGAACGAGTATATTCAGGGGTGATTGTGATTGGGTCTGTATTTTGGGATTTGCTTATTCCAGAGGTCTCGGTAACAGTAGCAGCTAACAAATATTGCCCGGCAGTAGATGGGTTTTTTACCATCAGGTTAAATACCACTGCCTCACCCGGTAGAATATATTTTGAGGTAGAAATGCTAAGGGTATTACTTCCAGCTTTTTGGACAAACCAACCAGGGTTCAATTCTTCCCCCACCTTGTTCAAAAATACAAAATCATCACTCTGTAATGCCAGACTACAAACATTCGAATAATAAGGATTAGACGGCATATTAATCAATTGCACACTCAGCCTACTTATTGCCTCCTGCTCTGTAGAATAACCAGCAGCAGTTGTTCCTATTAATCTATATTCTCTTCTCTTAATCTGCTCTATATTCAAACTACCCCTAACCGTTGCACTTGCCCAAATATCTGCGGTATCTTTAACCCTGACCTGATTTTGGGTTATATACTCACCGTTATTTATCGGGCATCTAACGCTGAGATTAAACCGTTTTTCCTCACCAGGGAATATATTAAACTCTGCACCATTACTCTTTAGGGTAACAGTATTAGTTTTTATTTCTTCTATCCTCCAATTATTACCCACAACACTACCCTTGCTTGAGGTTATCCTAAACCCTGATGGCAATGCCCATGCTATCATATCTATCCCTGCCCAATCAGGATTATTTTGCAGGCAGGCAGTCTGAAGGTAAATAATCGACAGGCTATCTGCCTCATTGGTATTGCCATCTATGCCTATTTTTGCTGTATAATTGCGCGGGAATAGATTAACTACAGCTATTTTGGGAGCAGGTTGTATGTATTCAAAACTCGTTTGTTCATAAAAGGTTACCTGCGGCAGATATGTAGCACTTATGGTGGCATTTTGTAAATTTATGGTAATCGTGGTTGATGAGCCCGGGACCAAATTGACTTGATAATCCATTGGATCTAAAAATCTGTTTCCCCCAGCCTCTATCCTTACTCGCTTTATCTGACAATATGCCGGATTAGTGTCTGCATTATTTATGGTAATGCCTACCCTGCCCCTTGCCCCTGCCTCTGGGGAAAAATAAGGCAGTTGTATTGTTTGGGCTAAAAACTGGCGGGGTGTTCTGTTTATAACCCCTATTCCCTCACAGTTTAATGGTGTTTCAAACCATGCATATTCCCCAGCAGTGCCTGAAACTGCGAGACTGCCTGCAATTAGAGGATTTATTACCTCAAGAGTTACTGACCCTTTCTCACCAGCATTCAAATACCGATTCTTACCACTTAAAACAATCCCCTGCCCATCCTTTGTTACCTCCCAATCAGTAAAAGCCGCAGACTTGTTACAAATAGAATTGATAATTACCCCTGGCAAATTTATCCGCATCTGGTTTATCTTTACCCAGACAGGGTTTGTCTCCATATTACCTATCTCCAGCACCAACTTGCTGTTAGCCCCTGCTTCAGGGCTTCCGTCATACCTGGGATTAACTGTAACATCCCTTGCCTGCCTATTTGTAACCACAAGGTATGAGTCTTGTTTTGCCTTTGCTTGTTTATTACTGGTATCCTTAAGATAGCCTTCAAATTTGTATGTCCCTATTGCAGCAGGGTTTTTCATTAGAAGATGGAATATTACGCTCGCATCTGGCAGCAAGCCTGTTGTTGTCCCGCAATCTGTATTCTTAAATATTAGCTTTGTGCCTCCTGTCCCGGGCCGCATATCGCTGAGATACCACCCGCCTTCACCTACCATGGTCATGGTGCCATCCAGAAACCTGAATTCTGATGAGGCAATTATGGTTATCTCATTGATTGGATTAGAGGATGTGATGTCGTTGGAGACAACTACCTTTAATATTGATTTAGCCTCCTTCTCTGGTGAGGCACTGCCTTCAAAAGAGGCAACCACATCAGAGGCTAATCTTGTTGATCGAATAAAAATCTGTGGCAGAAATATCTCCTTCCCATCATTATCTACCATCGACATATTCAGAAATCCTTTATCATCATCACCTTCCCCAAACCCATCGCCGCCACCGCCGCCAAATCCACCGCCACCGCCAAATCCGCCAAATCCACCGCCAAATCCGCCAAATCCACCGCCACCACCGCCACCACCGCTGCCACCGCTGCCATTGTCCCCACCTCTACCCTGATAGATTAATTCACCCAGCTCACCTGGCTCTCGTGAAAAATAGATATTTACATGCGAGAAATCCTTACTATTTAGATTCTTCCAGATAACTATTGGATTGCCGGCTGCATCCTCGGTAACAACTACATTCTCATCTACATTATCGGAATAATCCCTCATTGCTTGGGATAGTTCAATGGGTTGATAGGCTATTTCAATGTCAGTTATTTGTGGGTAATTAGTCTCTTTCTCCGTCAATAATCGATTTTCATACTGCAAAAATTGTGCCTCAATGGCTGAAGGGATAGATATATTCGCTGTCTGTGCCTGATTGCCGCTGTGCAAAGAATACTCCTCTGACCACTCTGTCCATGGTCCCGGTTTAATAGCCTCCCGTATGCCTAGGTCATCTACCATAACCCGATTTAACTCATCGTAATACGCCTGTATATTCTGCAATGCCCCGCCAAAGGAATTAACTATATCACGCGTAGTCTTCTTTGTTGCACCTTGTGGCAGACTTGTCCGATACCGCACCCTAACACCCGTATTCTTTGGCAGATTGTAACTAAACTGTAATCCAGTCAAATTACCCTTTGCACCCAGATCTATGGTACTGCTTTGTTTTACCTGACTAAATTGATACACCGGCTCACCAGTAACAGTAATCGTTGCCATTGCCCTGATATTTCCTATGTTGGCAATAATGGTAAATGTGCCGGGATGAGCAGCCTTGTAAACAATAGACTGTGAACCACCATTTAACATTGACCCCCACTCCACCCCAACACCATCTATTTTCTGCTCAGCCATATCCAATACCGTAGCCGTAATCGTTACCTTCTCTCCAATTTGTAGATTAGCTGTTGAGGGCGATAACACAATGCTGCCTATGGGGTTACCAAGAAAAGAATACACGGAAAAATGCGGGGCAGAAAAATTGACCATCTGTGCTTTTGGATTAATACTCATAGGGGTATTAACCAACTGCCAATTATTCTGAGCCAATGAGTATACCTGTAATGTCGATACCGGAACGCATCCACCACGAACACCTATGAGAATATCCCCTGACTCAGGCGAGTTATATGACATATTTATGCTCGGCTGTTTTCCCTGTGCAAAATCTACCGTATTCTGTCCAGAAACAGTGGTAATCTTAAACTCTCCGGTTAAACCTTTTATTCGCTCTCTATTGCCTATGCTATTATCTGCATTTGTTAAATCCACATCTATTTTATCATTTACCGTCAGGGTATAATCCTGTCCAACTGCTCCTGCCGGCATATTTACTCCAATATTACCCTGGACATTGGAAAACTGTATCCCTTGCGTATCATTTGCATGAATAGTATTTGTTCCTGTAATCTTTATCCCCAATCTGTATGGCTTTGTTGCAAATCCACCTATATTTAATTTGTAATAATAATCACCATCCCCCAGCGAGATTGGATACTTTATCGTCTGATTACCCGCTAACATGCCGTCTATCTCACCAATTACCTCCTTAAATCCCACATCCTTAGCAATAGATACCCCATAAGGTATCCCACCTGAAACCATATCATTCAAGGATAGCTCAAAGGCAGGGTTAGGGATATTGGTTGTTACAGATTTTATCCTGGGCAACAAACCATATTCCTTGAATACACCCTCCACATCATAACCTGCCTTGGATAATTCATCCCCCATATTCAAGATATCCCACCTCGTGGTATCCGTATTATGCACTGGGGCAAGTGTTGCTAATAGTATTCCCTTTGGTATCTTGAGCCTATACAATGCACAGGCAATGGCTAATGGATTATCTATACCTTTCGCAGATACCTTTTCAAGATCATAAAGCATATCCCCTACCTGAACAATAGCGGTAGATTTTAGGCATGAGGGAAACCAGATACAAAAGCCGGTTAAGAATGCCTCCTGCCGACTATTCATTCGACTATTAAGCATCTTTGGAGGAAAATAACTCGCATTATTTTTCTTAAAATATGGATTATAGTAGTCCAACAAAACATTAGCGTAGCCAGATAACAATTTATCACGATTCCATTCGTCTAAGTTTGCACCATTAACAAACAAACGCCATACCTCTCGTCCAATGCATGGTGAAAGCTGTTCACCACGAAGACACGGAGACACGGAGGAAAACTCTTGTCCAATACCATCCCCTTCCCCTTCTCCGTGTCTCCGTGTCTCCGTGGTGAGTGCCCTATTCCCCCCAATCAATAACTGCCGTATCTGCGGCTCTATCC
>MNYI01000041.1 GCA_001873945.1 Candidatus Desantisbacteria bacterium CG2_30_40_21 | reverse complement strand
AAGCTGCTTATGACCGCTGCCTCATCCAGAAAACTCTACGGCTATGGTACGGGTATGCCTTCATGTTTTATATTGGAGGCAGGGATAAGGTAGGGGGAGATATGGAGATTAATCGGTAGGACAGGCATTCTTGCCTGTCATCTGCAACAGGACAGGCAGAAATGCCTGTCCTACCGACAATTCTGTTGATAATCGACACCATCTCCTCTATTCCCTTATTCCCCTTTGAACATAAGTTTTGCCATAATGAGAATTGCTGCAAGGGCACTATCCCCACATTATTACTTATTCTGAATATAATCATTGATATTTAATGTCCAATCAGCCAATATTTTTTGAAGGAATACTATTTCAGGTGCGAGAAAGTAGGAAGATAACCGCAAGGAGGTAGCACCTCTGGCAGGATTGCTCTTACAAACCACTGATCCCTGACCCCTGCCCCCTGCCCCCTGTTCCTGAATTTCACCCAGAACATCTATTGCCTTCTGCAGATATTCCATCTTTTTTTTAGAAACTCTTGCCCTTTGATACTGTCCGATAATACCAAAGAAGTCATCTTCAAGCCTGAAAATTATATTGGTAATCTCCGGGATGATAAATCCATCTTCCTTCAAAAGGATTGCTGTTTGTTTAAGGGTTGTTTCTATTTCAATGATTTGGGAAAAGTTTTCTGCCTCCCATGCCATGGCAAGAAAATTATACATAGAATATAGCTGATTCCCCCACTTAAAATGGGTGGTGTGTTGTAATACATCTGCGGTTCTTGATAATAACCCCTGATTCAAAATCTCTGTAACTTTTTTTTCATTAATTGCCCTTTGAAGATGATAATATACCTTGCAAAGCAGTGCTGCAAATTGGTGTTTAATCCTGAGCATGGTAGAAAGATGATTCAAGGTTGTCAGGGGATATGTATCTCCAGGGAGTATCTCATAAATAGTAACAAAGAATATATCCGGATTGGCTGATATTTTTTTGAAAAGGTTTCGAGTCTTAACAAGTGGAAGATTAGAATAAGCAGGAAGAATTTTTTTCTTCCATGTGAAAAAGGCAAAACCAGATAATAATAAAACCAGAAAAGGAATGCCCCATAAGAATATCCCTTGATTAGTACTTAAATTTAATGAAATGATTAACTTTTGTGTCCATGGCCGCCATATCTCTCCATTATATTGGCTGATGCCGCAACCCTTATTCAGAATACATGTGCCTACCGCCCATATTTTACCTGCTTTATCCACATTTAGGGATGTAACATCATAGCTTGCCAGCCCATCATTAATGCTATAGGATTCCCAGTTATATCCATCAAATTTAACCACCTTTTCACCCGCAGCAAACCAGAAATTATTGTGCGTATCCTCAACAATAGAACGAACAGGGGCATGGGAAACCTCCGAATTGTTATAGACAAACCATTCCTTGCCATTATAAATACTTACCCCTCCAAAATTGCCGCCAAACCAGAGCCTTCCTGTCTTATCCTTATAGATGGTCAGAATATCATTGCTTGCTAATCCAAAATCCTTGGAATATGTTGTCCATTCCTTTCCATTGTATCTGCTTATCCCATCAGTTGTAGCAAACCATATATCTCCATGATTATCCTTTTTTATAGCCTTTACTGCATATCCAGCCATGCCTTCAGCCTTTGCATATGATGTCCATATCTTGCCATCATATCTACTTGCCCCTTCTGCTGTCCCAAACCAGAAACACTTGTGATTATCCTGCATAATAGAGAGTATGTTATTGCTCAATAATCCATCATCTCTGGTATAGGTTTTCCATGATCTTCCTGTATAACAACTCAACCCCTCCCGTGTTCCAAACCAGAGAGAGCCCTGTCTATCCTGAATAATCGTCTGAACATAATTATTAATTAAACCATCCTTGACGGTATAGACCTTAACCTGATTAGTAGTAATATTGATTCTTTTTACCCCACCCGGGGTACCTATCCATATATTATTTTTATCATCTATAAATGAAGCCATGCAATTATCAGTGCTTATCCTGAGATACGGAATATTAATGGCAGGGATTCGAGTTTTTCCTTCTATTCCATGCTTATTTACTGCGGATATAGAAAACTGTTTGTTTGTTTTTGTGGGAGATTGCCACCATTGTTTGCAGGCAGGGACAGTAGCGACAAGTTTCCATATATCCTGATTGGTTTGTGTATAGATGTGGTATTCTTGAATATCACTCGAAACAGACAAATCCCACCATAATTTTATCCGTCCATCCTCTAATTCGATAGCCCTTGAATGTTTTGGTTGCGCGGGATGGTTTTGGGCTTCTAAAGAGGAAGGCGCAAAGGCACAAAGGCACGAGAACAGGAAGACACAGAGGCACAAAAACACAAAGGCACAAAGTGTAGAAAAGGGAAAGATAAGGCAGGCAATACTCTGCCTCTGTGCCTTTGCGCCTTTGTGCCTCTGTGTTCTCGAGTCTTCCTTTCTTTTATGCATGATATTTCATCTCTGCTGACAACAGCTTATTTATATTTACAAGGAATATAATCCTATCGTTTAACTTGCCGATACCATCTAAGTAATTGGTATCAATAAAGGTAAGCACAGGTGAGGGTGGTTCAATTGAGGTAGAGGCAAGAGAGATTATTTCGCAAACTGAATCAACCAATAGCCCTATCTTTTCTCCATGCCATTCAACTATTAATACAGTACCCTTCTCATCATCTTTCAGGTTCATGCAAAGCCTTTTATTTATGGCTACAATCGGGATAATTAGTTCTCGCAAGGGTATAATACCGCTAATAATTGATGGGGTAGTAGGGACAGGAGTTATTCTCCCACAAGGGATAACCTCACATGCCCTTTCTACATCAAGCCCAAATTCCTTATCTCCTATGTTAAATAATATCAATTGGATATCCTGTTTCATTGAATCTCCTTCTGCGTCTTTGCCCATGAATCCCTTAAGGCTACTGTTTGATTAAAGACAAGCATGTCTGGTGCGGAATCAATATCCACACAAAAGTAACCATGTCTCAGAAATTGGTATTGACTGCCAACACTTGCCTTCGCAAGACATGGTTCAACCAGAGCCGTACATTTTATAAGTGAGTTTGGATTCAAATCTTCTGCCTCTTTCGGGTTTGGTTTGATAAAAAGACTTGAGTATAACCGCACCTCAGCAGGAATAGCATGTTCTGCTGAAACCCAATGCAATGTTCCCAGAACTTTGCGGCTATCCTTTGACCAGCCACCCTTAGTTTCAGGGTCATAGGTACAATGAATTTCAACCACTTTACCCTCTTCATCCTTAATTACTGCTGCACATTTAATATAATAGGCATGCTTTAATCGCACCTCTTGTCCCGGGGACAAACGGAAAAATTTCTTAGGCGGCTGCTCACAAAAGTCATTTTGTTCAATATAGATAACCCTACCAAAAAGAATTTTCCTGCTGCCCATATCAGGATCTTCCGGGTTATTCTCTGCATCCAATTCTTCATGTTTATCCTCCGGATAGTTATCTATCACTACTCGCAGAGGATTCAGCACTGCCATAACCCGTGGAGATCGCAGATTCAAATCCTCACGAAGGCAATGCTCAAGCAGGGCAATATCAACCACACTATTTGCCTTTGCCACACCGATAGCCTCACAGAATTTTCGTATTGCCTCCGGGGTATAGCCTCGCCTTCGTAAGCCTGAAATAGTAGGCATCCGTGGGTCATCCCAGCCGGTTACATATCCTACTGCAACCAATTCGAGAAGCTTTCTTTTGCTCATTACCGTATTGGTAAGATTAAGTCGGGCAAACTCAATTTGCTTGGGATGACAACAGACGAATGATGATAATTCATTAAGTATCCAGTCATACAAGGGGCGATGGTCCTCAAACTCGAGGGTACATATGGAATGTGTAATCCCTTCGATAGCATCAGAAATGGGGTGACTGTAGTCATAAGATGGATAAATACACCACATTGTCCCTGTGCGGTGATGAGGGGTATTTTTAATAATCCGATACAACACCGGATCCCGCATATTCAGGTTTGGCGAAGACATATCAATCCTTGCCCGAAGCACACAAGAGCCTTCCTCAAACTCTCCCATTCGCATTCCCTCAAACAGTTTCAAATTTTCATCTATTGAACATTCCCTATAGGGGCTGTTTTGTCCGGTATGAGTCAATGTGCCGCGATACTGCCTAATCTCATCCGGGCTTAAATGGCACACAAATGCCTTATGCTTTTTAATTAATTCCAGAGCACAAACATACAATTTATCAAAATAGTCGGATGTATAGTAAAGATGCTTTCCCCAATCAAAGCCAAGCCATTTCACATCCCTTTTGATTGCCTCTACATACTCAGCCTCTTCCTTG
Organism: Candidatus Desantisbacteria bacterium CG2_30_40_21; assembly: GCA_001873945.1. GTDB lineage: Bacteria > UBA9089 > CG2-30-40-21 > CG2-30-40-21 > CG2-30-40-21 > CG2-30-40-21. The sequence continues at coordinate 9,581 of MNYI01000041.1, read as the reverse complement.
GTCGGGTTGGTATCATCAAACCTCAGATGGCATACGCCATTATATTTAGCTGCAAGACCAAAATTAAGGCAAATAGACTTAGCATGTCCAATATGCAGGTGTCCATTTGGTTCAGGCGGAAATCGAGTCTCAACCCTTTTATTGTTTTTATTTAACACTATGTCTTGATTGATAATATCTTCAATAAAATTAAAAGATTCTGGCGTTTTCATGTATCCTCCATTGTAACTATTCACCACAGATGCTCACCTTGCGCGCCATTGCTCTCCTTGATTAATCCTCACCCCGAGAAAAATCGCAATTTATGCCCCACTTGAGTATACGATGAGGAAATATTGACGGGACACTACCGTATCACTCCTAATTTACCAACCTGCTTATTTTCCGCAGGGTCTGTAATGAGGTAGAGATAAATACCAGAGGCGACTTTTTCACCAGCATCATTACATGCATCCCAGCTTTGTGGCGAGCTTTTTACTTGTATTTCTCGCACCAATTCACCAGCAATGGTAAAGATTTTAATGGTAGAATTTTCGCTCAGTTTGTCAAAATAAATGCAGGTATGCTTATTTGCTTCATACGGATCGGGATAAGCAATTGCCTTTTCAAGGGTAGGTTCAAATATAGCCGTTGCTGTAAATGTTGCTATTAATCCAAATGCAGTAGCAATTACTGTATATGTCCCGACTTTTGTGCCGAGGGTGAAAATAGTAGAGGTTGTGCCATTGACATTGGTTATAGTTGAGGTTGCTAATAAAGCAGCTCCATAGCCCGGCTCTATTATTTGCCATGTTACTGCGACCGAATCGCCATGGGTATCAGTAAGTTTTACAATAAATGGTGTTAAGGCAGTATTTGCGGTTGCCTTCTGGCTATCTCCAGAGACAATAGTAAGGGATGTTGGTGTGCCATAGGTAGTAACAGCAACAATATTTGACATCCCTGACCAGTTTCCCACTTCATCGGATACTTTTATGGCAAAATAATAACCTGTTCCTATCACAAGGTTTTGCACTGTAGCCTGCTGGGTTGTTCCTGCTGATTTAGGAGAAGGGATAATACCTGAGGCAATAGATGCCTGAACCCAGTTGTTTTCAGTAATAGATGCTGTTGAATATCGAATCTCATATCCATCGGCTGTCCAATCATATCCATCATCACCAGGTGATGACCAGCTAAGAATCACAGAGGTAATTCCGATCGTTCCTACAGAAAGATTTGTTATAGTGCCTGGTGGGGTGGTATCTGATAATATTCTGATGTTCTGGCAGGGTGAGTCATTGGCAGTATCTGTAATCAATGTGCCTATCCCATCTATGCCACCCTGAACAAAGATAGAGAGACTGTCGCCGGATGGGGAGTATTCAAAGAAATTGAGGAGATCCTTTGTCCTGACATTAATCAAATCAATGCCCCATGATCCATTCTGGTCAACAACTGTTGACCATTCCGAAGAGCTGCCAATAGAACCAGTGCCGTTTGTGTTACAAATCTGGAGATACACAAGTGCACCCGGAACAGTAGTAGTCCCATCAGATTTATATACGAAACCATATACAAGGTCAGTCCCTGTTGGGATATCAGTAGATGAACCGGTTTTAATGGAATAGTGCTTCCCCTGATTATTATCCGTAACTCCGGCAGAGACAATATCATAATAATATGTAGCATTTGGGGATAACCCCTCAATCTGGATATGATGAGTAGATGCCAAGCGGTTATCTGTAGCCGAAGAATCGAGACTATTTGTACCAATGCCATATTGAATGGCAGCTGTCCCAGGGGTATTAGTTATCCAAGAGATGGTAAATGCTTCGCCTGTAATATTGGTTTGTTTTATTTCCTTTGGTTGACCAAAGGAGGGCTGGCTAAGAAGTAAAAGCCCCAATAATAGCCAAAGGGTGCGACCGTTGTGTGCGAGATACCTCAATTTCATACAAAATTTCTTTATAATTTCAATACTCCTTTTGTAAATATTAAATTTTTTCGCCAAACTCGCCAGACTACGGAAATAATTAATTAGGTGCTGTCCATATAATTAAGTTGACATATCCGGCAGTTGCGTAATTACAATAAGTTTACCATAAACTAATCAAAAAGGCAAGAAAAATTTTTCATCTGTGCAGGGCAAACCGCATCCTGAATTTTTGCCTGATGTTTTCCACCCTTGACCCCTGCCAACAGGGACATCGCAATTGACAATTCATAATTAACAATTGACCATTATCAATTTGGAAAATTGGGACAGCACCCAATTTTCCCCCGTGCCTCTGTGCCTCTGCGGTTCAAAATGAGAATTGCTGCACAGGTCGAAAAAATTCTTGACAAAGCTTGGATAATATGGTAAAGTTATAAGGTGATTATTCAGCGATACACTGCTTTTCGTAGCGATAAGCAAGTAAGATTATCGCTCCATAAAGGGGAATAATTAAGGGTGGGATATGAAAATATAGGGGCAATAATCATGGCTGCAGGGCTTGGTAAACGAATGAAATCCAAGCTAATCAAGATATTACATCCGATTTGTGGTCAGCCAATGGTGTCTTATGTGATTGATGCCTTAGATGAACTTGGCATTAAAAAAAGAGTAATTGTTCTAGGACATCAAAGGGAACAGGTAGCAGAGTTTCTGAGTAATAGGAATGTAGAGATAGCTATTCAAGAAAGACCACTTGGTACCGGGGATGCGGTTAAATCTGCGGAACGGTTTTTTGATAGGAGAGAGGATAACGGAGAACAGACATTCTTGTCCGCTATTTATGATAATGTCCTTGTCCTTTCAGGGGATACACCCCTGATATCTCCGGATACTATAGAGCGATTGATTAAAAACCATCGTAGCTCTGGAGTTAAGGCAACTATTTTGACGGTTGATTTGCAAAATCCAACTGGTTATGGAAGAATAGTTAAGGACAGTGCTGGCTATATTTTAAGGATTGTTGAGGAAAGGGATGCTACTCTGGAAGAAAAGGGAATAAAAATAGTCAATACCGGGACATATTGTTTTAATGCAGCTGCATTATTTTCAGCATTAAAAATGGTCTCTTCCTCAAATGCACAGGAAGAGTATTACCTGACAGATGTCTTTGAAATCATAAATTCACAAGGGGGAAAGATAGCCTCTGTGTCAGCTGATTCATCTATTGAGGTAATGGGGATTAATTCCCGCAAGGAATTGGCTGTAGCTGAATCTTATATGCGTCGGCAAATTCTTGACGATTTGATGGAGAGTGGGGTAACGATTGTCTCTCCTGAAACAGTTTTCATTGATAGGGATGTCAGGATTGGACAGGATACGGTCATTTATCCATTTACCAGTATTCTCGGGCAGAGTGTTATAGGTGAGGATTGTGTTATTGGTCCTTATGCCTGCATTATGGATGCCTTTGTCAGGAATGGGGCAAGGGTTATTTTTTCTTCCATAAATAATTGCTCAGTAGAAGATAAAAGTCAAGTATGCGGAGGATGTGGTTTATGATTGATGAATTGAAGATATTTTCAGGAAATGCCAATTTAGAGTTATCAGAGGAGATTTGTAAGTTTGTAGGTATATCCCTTGGAAATGCAGAGGTTGGCAGCTTTAGCGATGGGGAAACATGTGTGCAACTCAATGACAATGTTCGAGGGGCAGATGTTTTTCTGATACAACCCACATGTCCGCCAACAAATCAAAATTTAATGGAATTACTGATAATGATTGATGCTGTAAAACGAGCCTCTGCACGACGAATAACAGCAGTTATTCCATACTATGGCTATGCCAGACAGGATAAAAAGGTTCAGCCTCGCGTACCTATATCAGCCAAATTAGTAGCGGATCTAATTACTGTGGCCGGGGCACATCGTGTTCTGGTTATGGATGTGCATGTAGGACAGATTCAGGGCTTTTTTGATATCCCGGTGGATCATCTCTTTGCAGCACCTGTAATTATCGATTATTTTAAGGGTAAGGCTATTGATAATCTGGTAATTGTTTCTCCGGATGCAGGCGGGGTAGAACGAGCCCGTGCTGTGGCAAAGAGATTAAATACGACAATTGCTATTATTGATAAACGCAGGGAAAAAAAGAATGTGGCTAAGGCTATGCATGTTATTGGCAATGTTCATGACAAAAACCTTATCCTTTTAGATGATATGATAGATACTGCAGGTTCTATCACTCAGGCTGTTGGGGCATTAAAAAAATATGGGGCAAAGGATATTTATGCCTGTTGTACGCATGGGGTGCTTTCAGGCAAGGCTATGAAACGAATTGATAGCTCTGAACTTAAAGAGGTGGTGATAACCAATACCATACCCATTGGGGATAAAAAGAGTGATAAAATTATGGTTCTGTCAGTGGCAGAATTCTTGGCAAAGGCAATTATGAGGATCCATCAGGAATCCTCAGTAAGTTCTTTATTCGTGTGAGGAGGAAAAAATATGCATCAGGTAGAATTAACAGCAGACCTTCGAGAAAAGAAGGGAAAAGAAGCCAATAAGAAATTAAAGGCAAATGGTATGGTTCCGGCAGTTTTATATGGTAGAGAAAAAGATAATATCTCTTTAACCATAAATGCCAAGGAATTAGCAAAGGTTATAAAAGCAGGGGAAAATGCAATTATCAGCATGACACTAAGCGATAATATGCAGGAAACAGTTATTCTGAAGGATTGGCAGCTTCATCCCTATAAGGGCAAAATTCTTCATGCTGATTTTTTTCGAATATCCCTTGAGGAAAGTGTTGAGATTGATGTGCCTATTGAGACTGTTGGCATTTCCCCTGGTCAAAAAACAGGAGGGGTATTAGAAATCTCGCTCAGGGAGATAAAGATCAGGGCATTACCATTACAGATACCAGATAAATTCGGGGTAGATATTTCACGCCTTGAGATAGGAGACATTATCCATGTCAAGGATCTCCAGACAAGTGAGGGGATTGAGATATTGAATGACCCTGAACAGATGGTGATAACCGTAGCCGCTCCAGCTGAAGCTGAAGTGATTGATCCTTCAGCACAAGTTTCAACTAAAAAAGAGGTTGTAAAGAAAAGAAAGGTTGAAAAGCGGGGAGATAGTAGAGGAAAGTAACTGTAATTACTTAGCAGAGGTCAGACTGGTCAGACCTGTCAGACTAGTCTGACAGGTCTGTGCGTTGAACCTGTAAGGCAGTATTACATAACCTAAAGGTTGCTGCGACTACCATTTACCGTCACTTCATAGTTGACACGACACTATAATCTTCTGGAGGATAAATGTGGGGCTTTGTCATTGCTCTCCAGTTTTTAACAAGATTAATTATAAATCCAAACATTGAGGTAACCGAGAAAGGATTAGGGAAATCCATAGCCTTTTTTCCGATAATTGGTTGTGTATTGGGTTGTATCCTGATTGTAGCCAATCTATTCCTATCCAGAATTCTTTTTTTATCCCCCCTTACTGTAAATCTACTCATAGTTATTATTCTTATCTGGCTGACAGGTGGACTTCATCTTGATGGGCTGGCTGATACAATAGATGGTCTGTCTGGAGCAAAAGAAAAGGAAAAAATTCTCTCCATTATGCGGGATAGCTATGTTGGCGTAATGGGGGTACTTAGCCTGATTTGCCTTTTGGGTATGAAGGTATGTTTTTTGGGAGAAATACAACCTGAATTCAAGAATCAGGCACTACTTCTGATGCCATTAATGGGCCGTTGGGGAATAGTTATTGCCTGCTGTCTTGGACCCTATGCTCGGGACGAAGGCAAGGCAAAGGCATTTGTTACTCAGGTGGGTGTTAAGGAATTGTTATTGGCAACTATTTTTACTATAGTGGTAACGATTGCGTTAATCGGATGGAAGGGAATGTCGTTGACCTTTCTTATTCCTTTTTTTGTCCTGATATTGACAAGGTACCTGATTGCTAAGATTAATGGAATTACAGGTGATACACTTGGTGCGTGTTGTGAATGTAGTGAGGTATTGGTGTTAATAGGGATGATTGCTCTGGGAAAGCTATTGTAGAAATGTTCTGCTTCAGACGAAATCGTACTTTTCTTCAATAATGGTCGCTGTCCCTATTTATTTATTAACACTACAGCTACAATCTTCATCCACATACACTACCCACCCCTCAATCTCCTTATCTGGGTACATGTCGGAAACAAGGCTCATATATTCCCTTACTTGCTGTTGATGTACCTGATTTGCCTCTTGCCTTCTGCCTTCAAACTGATTATCTATCTCACCTGATTTGAATTCAATGATTACCACCCTATCAGGGAATACAAGCATCCTGTCCGGACGATGGATTAAGCCATAGGTGTCAACTACCTCTTTCTCACAATAAATCTCAACCTCATCTGTCAAAACAAACCATCTTAAGACATCCTCATTATTAAAAAATTTCCTCATCAATGGAATTTGTTCTTTGGGCAGTACGGCAAATATAGTTTCCAGTTTCTCTTCTAATGAAGCGGGGAGTTGTTTTATCCCTGCCAAAAATTCGTGAACAAGCCTTCCCCTTTTCTCAGCCTCTGTATCTATCTTCTTCTTTTTATTTACGAGCTTATCCTGCCACTCATGAAGTATCTGAGAATAGATATGTGTTTCTTTTTGATATGGTTTGGGTTGGCTCTCTCGAACAATTATCTCACCATATTCTATGACAGGGGTATCATCAAAAAGAATGGGTGAACTAATCTTTTTATATTCCGGCACAAAGATATACATTTCATCCGCTGCTCTGGTAAGAGCTACATAAAATGCATTCAACTCATCTGTGAGATGAAGGCTAAACTCCTTTTGATGTAATTCGTCAAGCATTGAGGATACACTTCGTTTTTTTTCATCAATCCAATATGGGATGTAATTGCCATCATTGTCCATCTCATAAACCATATTGATTGGCTTATCGTTCAGATAGGCAAATGGGATGATAACCACTGGAGACTGGAGTCCCTTTGCCTTGTGAATTGTCCAAATTTTGACGGCATCAACATATTCAGGCAAAACAGCTTTCCATTCCTTCTTCTCCTCTTCTGCCTTATCCTTATCATACCATCTGGCAAGAAATGCCTTCAGGCTATTCTCACCCATTGTCTCGCAATATCTTAACACCTCAAGCAGTTGATAGAAAAAACCCTCGTATTCGGAAAAATTCTGGAATATATGGTATCCTTTGAATATTTTATTGATAAGGTCATAAGGCGGCAAAAACCCCACTGCATGAACGAATGGCTCAATATATGTCTCCCATATTTCCTCCCTTTCCTCTCTGAACAGGGTGTAGAGTGCCTTGCCATTTGTTCGATTCTTCAATAAAAATGCAAAGATATCCTTGCGACTCATTCCAGTTGCCCTGCAAAAAATATCCCCTGAAATAAAGCAAGCAAATGAAAATTTATCAATGGGTGAGTCCAAAAATGTTAAAAACCTGACTATTTCGCAAATAAGATGGTTTGAGGATATGTCAAGGGTTTTTTCTGAAGCAACAGGAATATTCTGAGCCGATAGAATTTTAGTAACCATTGCAGCCTCTTCATTTGTTCTGACAATAATTGCGACCTCATCTGGAGAAAACCTGTGGAGTATCTGATCTTTCAGCAACAAAACCAATCGTTTCTCAATCTCTATATTCACATCCTCTTTTGTGATTTTCTCCTCTGCCTCCTGCCTCTGAGACAACCCACTGACCCCTTTTGATAAGGGGGAATCCATATCTGTTCCCTCCTTTCTCCTGCCTCCCTCCGTGCCTTTGTGCCTTTGTGCCTCTGTGCCTTCTTCCCCTACAGCCGTTATTCTCTCTACCCTTACAAACCCTCCCCTTGCCTTTTCCACGGTATGAGGCTTTTGATTGACATGGCTGTAGATATTATAAATGTCCGACAAATCAGCCCCTTTTCCCTGAATATCTTTGTTGCCTTGTATCCATTTCTTCAGGTTATCATGAGAAAAAATATGATTCACAAAGGATATAATCTGCTCACGACTTCTATAGTTTGTCTCTGGAAAATTTTCATGGGTATCATCAACACTAAGGAATACAGATTTTGCCTCATCAAACAAGGTGCTGTCTCCGCCTCGGAATCGGTAAATTGCCTGCTTTTTATCACCAACATAAAATAAAGAACCTGCCTTAGAAAGGGATTCCTCAATAAGTGGGAATAGGTTTTCCCATTGAATCCTGCTTGTATCCTGAAATTCATCTATAAAGAAGTGTGCTATCTTATTCCCAAGATGAAGGTAAATCTCTGGAACAATCCCCTGGGTATCAAGCAATTCCTTAATCCTGAGGTTCAGGTCTGTCATAAAGATTATTTGTTTTTGAGACTTGAACAACTCCAATGCGTTATCAAAGAATGTCATAACATCAATGAATGGACACAAATAGCAGTGTGCCGTCATCTCGGATAATGATGATATTCCTGCCCGAATCTTGAGCCATATTTTTTCGTGGTCAGGGGTGATGATTGAACCCTTATTGCAAATCTCCAGTACAGTATCCTTTGAAAACATCGTGCTATCCCATGGATCTTTTCCCCCATGGATAAAGGATTTGGCAATATTCTCAAAGTTTACCTTAAACTTTAACAAATCCCTATTTGTCCTCATAAACTCAGCAACATTCTCTTTTACAAGCCTTTGGCATCCTTCCAATTCCTTATAAGAAAATGCCCTTCTTGTTTTGTATCCCCTCAAGGTTGTCTGTCCTCTTAAGATACTGATATGTTTAAGGATTGTTCCTTTTATGCCCCATCCGATATCTGGCTTTAATCCCAAGAATTCATCAATCAATTGAAGAAAGCAATGAGTAATCTCATCCCTTGAATCCGGACGAACCCTGTCCAATAATTCATCAAGAACAAGATTAAGTGTTGGTTGCTCGTTAAGTGTTATTTCAAAATATGGTGGAAATCCCAATTCCAGGGCAGAGACAGTACCTATATTCGTTAAAAAGGAATCAATGGTTTGTATCTTAAAATCCGAATACCTGTCAAACAATTCATTTAATCGTTTTTCTGCCATTTCTCTCTCTGGAGAATCTATCAGGGCTTTTTCCTTCAGCTTGCCAATAATCCTATCCTTCATCTCAGTTGTTGCCTTATTGGTAAAGGTAATTGCTAGAATATTGGATAAAGGGATAAAGGGCGACAAAAAAAGGAAGTTTATATATCGTTCGGAAAGGGTATGAGTTTTCCCAGAACCTGCAGAGGCTGAGGTTACAATGATATGGGGAAATTTTAATTGTTGTTGAGGCATTTTCAATATTCTCCTAGTGTAACTACTCAGCTATCAAAACATAGGAGTATTATAGCATATTTTTAGAAAAAATGCAAGCATAAAAAATCAATATCTCTATTTATTTCAATAAGTTAACTGTTCTCCTGTCGTAACTACTCAGGTAAAGGAATTCACCACGGAGAACACATAAATTGATAGGTTGATAGGTTGATGAGTTTATAGGTTAAAGGAACACAGATTCATAATTCATAAACATTTCCTATCAATTCATCCACTTATCAACCCATCAACTATTCAACTTATCAACTTTTTGTGTCTTCATGCCTTTGTGGTGAGTAGTTACAATCCAACAGCAATTCTCATTATGGTAAAATGGAT